>JBOGRA010000059.1:0-10707 GCA_050749325.1 Nitrosotalea sp.
GTGCCCGTCTACGATTATACTATCATGGTCTATCCAATTCCCGTATGCCTAGATGTTATACAAGAATTAAAAATCATCATGTAACAAGTATGCACGTTTGATTATTTTTTAGATCCATGGATGATACCCCTTAGTGGGACTAGGATCTATGTATCCAAAGATCTTTATGCATGATCTGTCAAATTGATTGAAATGAATTTGTTAAAAATATACAAAAACACAACAAATGGATCCAAAATGCTTGAGGAAAATAAACCATGAATCCATTATTAATTTCAGGCTTTGGCACATCAATTAACGTAGAAAAAAGAAAGCTAGTGATTTCAAATAAATTAAAAAATGAAAAACTGGAATTTTATCCACATCAGATAGACCATGATAGTATAATCGTAGACGGGCACACAGGAAGTATTACTTTTGAATCAATGCGATGGCTGATGAAGCATGACATCAATCTGACCCTTCTAAATTGGAATGGAAACTTGCTTGGAATAACGCTCCCTCAAGAGCCCAAGATAGGGAAATTACGCATAAAACAGTATCAAAAGTACCTAGATGACAAGACTAGGTTCCAAATTGCACTAGAATTTGTCAAAAGCAAAGTCTCAAGCTCACTTGATCTAATTGAAGAGTTGTCAAGATTTTATGGTATTTTGAACTTTAGCCATGTAAAATCACAATACGATAGTGAGTTTCAAAATTATAATCTAAACTTGAAGAATGATTCCAGCCAAATTTCAGATAAACTACGACTGTTAATGATGTATGAGGGAAGGATTGCGCAAATTAACCTTGATCAATTTATGAATCTAGTTTCAGAATTGGCTCCAGATTTCAAGTTTTCTGGAAGAAAGAACAAGTCTAATTCTTGGAACATGAATGCATCAGATGAAATCAATGCATTACTAAATTACGGATATGCAATATTGGAATCTCGAGTCAGGAAATTTCTAAATTCTGTAGGTCTTGATCCTACAATTGGCTTTTTGCATGAAATTGCATATGGTAAAACCCCGCTAGTTTATGATTTTCAGGAATTATTCAGGTGGATTGTAGATTATTCTGTAATCCAGTTACTAGATGATAAATCCAAGTTGAAGAAATCAGATTTTATTGTAACTGAAAACTATCACATTAGGTTGAAAGAAAATACTGCAAAGTTACTAATTGAAAAAATCCGGAATAATTTTAATAAAAAGATTCCATTCCGAGGTAAAAATTACACCTATGAGAATGTCTTTTTTTACAAGGTACAGGAATTTGCAAATTATATATCAGAGAAAAATAACAAACTAGATTTTAAAATACCGGAATTTAAAATAAAAGAAGATGATACAATATCATTAAAGGAAAAAATAATGAAAATGACGCCCGATGAAAGAAGAAAATTAGGAATTCGCAAAAATACGCTTTGGTATATGAAGAAGAACATCTCGGATGGGAAAAATATCAAAATTTACGATAAGGTTTTGTCCAAGTTAGATCTAAATGAAGATCAGACTACATCCTGATTTTAGTGTGAGAAAATAATAGTTTCGGAAAAGAAATCCAATACAAAGTTAAAACATGTTTTGATAAAATTTTTTTCTTATAATTCAGTCTTGAGAATTACTTTTCCATTCTCTTCTGTAAATACCAAGGTTTGACCTACATCCATCTTCATTATTTTTCTTACATCTTCAGGAATGGTTACCTGATATCGTACAGTTACCTTGCTTGCGCCTAGGATCTTAGCCATTACCAAGTTAAGTAAGATAATCACGCATTATAGGTAGCCATGAATACCAAGATTAATCTTATATTATGATATAACACCTGAAAATCATCTCAAAATGAGCCTTACATCATTTCTCAAAATTCCAGAAGTAAGAGAACGATTCAAAGCTAATTTTCTTTTTGAGGTTCCCGTACTTGATGAAAGATTGAAAGCTCCTCCGCTCACTCTGAATTATCAGCTTGTTGGAACTGCATTTGATTATCTACTTCGATTTCATTTGGAAAAGATCAACAAAAATGTGTTGCAGGGCACATGGGTAGCAGAACACGGGGTAGAACTTGCAAAATCAAACCGTAAAATCCATAAAAATCTCGTAGCAGTGCTTGACAAGGCAAAAGAAACACATCTAAAATTTCTTAAAACTGGCACGATGAATCGAGAATTAATCAAAACATCTCTTGAACTTGCAAAACTGGACGGTATTTTCAGAGCACGTCATAGGGGCATCATATTTCCAGATATGAAGGACATACAAACAAAAGATATTTCGGATCTGCAAAACCTCATTTCTCTTGTGAATGATTCTGTTTTTAAATCAAAAAAAATTACCATACTAAACCCAACCTTTGGAACTGGTTCTAAGATTGTAGGAGGTGCAGATGCCGACCTTGTAATAGATGATACATTAATTGACATAAAGACTACAAAAGATCCAAAGTTCAAAAAGGATTATTATTTTCAGCTTATCGGATACTATATCTTATACAAAATAGGCGGAATAGACGGCATACAAAAATCAAAAATAAAAAATGTAGCCGTGTATTTTTCTCGACAGGGAATTCTTCACAAGATACCTGTTTCAACATTTGAAAATTCAAAATTTAAACAATTTATAGAGTGGTTTCAAGAACAAGCGGAATTTGAAAATGAGTTTAAGAAAGATTTTGGCGAATCTTTTTAATTTTTGATCAC
Organism: Nitrosotalea sp.; assembly: GCA_050749325.1. Lineage (GTDB taxonomy): Archaea > Thermoproteota > Nitrososphaeria > Nitrososphaerales > Nitrosopumilaceae > Nitrosotalea. The sequence continues at coordinate 2,690 of JBOGRA010000059.1, forward strand.
TTTTTCTAGAGGAGGTTTTATAAACTCTAGAAATTGTTTACCCTTGCCAGTAATTGGATTTGATAACGTGTCATCATATTTGCTGATGTGTGTCTTTGTGTACCAGATTGCGGTGTACTACAACTGCATTATGGATAATGAGAATCCCAGATGTGTCAAGCGTATGCTTGGCAACTAGATTATTTTTAGAAAGGATTATGCCCAACGCTCAGTTAATTGATGGAAACTGGATATTCAAAGAGGCAAACATCAAGCATGAATTTCCTGCCAAGAAAACGGTATTGTCACCATTAGAACAAATCCAATATGGGATTAGTACAAAAGATCTGACATGCAAGGAAGGCTTTGTAGTGGTAGTAAAGAAATCTGATCCTACAAACCAGTATCTGCAAGACTCTGTTTCATGTGTGTCACCAGATTCTGCATCCAAACTTGTTGACAGAGGTTGGGGTGTCCCAGAGCAGACCATGTCAATACAAAATACCAATTCTACTATCACCTATTATGTTGAAGGAAGTAAAATTGATCAGATCATACCCAATTTGGCAACTCGTGGATTGACTCTGTCTTTGAGTACAATTGGTGATAGTAAAATGACATTGTTTCTTCCTAGAAGTTTTATTGATGGTCCACAAATCGGAGATTATGCTTCGTTTAATGTAACAGCTAACAGAAACAAAATTGATTATCGTGAACACTTGACACCTACAGACAGAATGTTTGTAATCTTGTTTCCAAATGGGACAAAAAACATAGTGATCATTCCAAAACCCTTTACGGAAAATCAAGGATAGAACATGAAAATGTGTACATATTTTCTCAGACTAGAAGTCCCTTATCGTCTATAACTTGTGCTTCATTCTACCAAGTGCAAAATCTATAGTCTCAACTATGTCCCCATACAAGAGATGGGATCGGCCGGATTTGAACCGACGACCTCAGGTACCCAAAACCCGAATCATACCAAGCTAGACCACGATCCCGATGTTGAATGCACAAAAAAGTCCCCAATTTAAGCTTCCCATATGATATGATGATTTTAAATAACAAATCTATTCAATGTTAAACTAATGCAGGTTCAAGACTACATTAATGCAGGAAAAATCGCAGCTGAAGTTAGAGAAAGCGCCAGGAAAAAATATCATGTTGGTTCAACACTGCTTGAAGTTTGTGAATCAATTGAAAAAGAGATAGAGCAAAAAGGAGGTAAATGTGCTTTTCCTGTAAATGTCAGCCTAAATGAAATAGCAGCTCATTACACTGCAGAGCCAAATGATAGCATAGTTGTCAAAGAAACTGATCTGCTTAAGATTGATTTGGGGGTGCAGATAAACGGATACATTGCAGATACCGCGGTAACAGTGTGCTATGATCCAAATTATGATTATCTTGTACAAGCTGCAGAAGCTGCCCTAAGAGAAGCAATTTCCATCATTCGGGTTGGTACAAAATCAAGTGATGTTGGAAAAATTATAGAAAATACAGCAAAACAAATGGGTGGCATACCAATTGCAAATCTTAGTGGTCATTCTCTTGAACGATTCACCATACATGCCGGAAAATCTGTGCCAAACATATGGTCCATTGGATCATTTTCCTTCCAGTCAACAGAAGCATATGCATGTGAACCATTTGTCACTACACGAGATGGTTCCGGGTTTGTACGAGAGGGAAAGACAAGAAATATTTTTTCATTAGCTACAAGAAAGCGTGCAAAAGATGATGATGCAAATAAGCTAATTGATTTTATCTGGCAAAAATTCAACATGTTACCATTTGCGTTAAGATGGCTAATATCAGAATGGGATGAAAAAACTTCTAGAATGCTTCTAGACAAGTTGGTTCAGAATAAAATTGTCAGATCATATCCCATTTTGGTAGAAGCAAATAATCAAAAAGTGGCTCAAGCTGAGCATACATTCATACCTCAAGAAAATGGGGTTACTGTAACAACTATTTGATGACTTCGCCGAAGATTTTCGATATAGATATCTGTCCGTTGTTGCATGATAAGCATTTACCAATTATCTTAAAGACGTAATCGCCTTCTACAAACTTTCTTTTTTTAGCCATATTGCACGAGGTACATTGTTCAACAGTATATGGATCTATGATCTCTTGCTTCTTCCTAAAGAATATCATTGTGATACACCTATTGTATTTCCAACGCCAATTATCAAAATAGCCTGACCTGTTTTTGTGTTCTCTTTTATCATGTCATATATTTGAGATGTTGCTTTCTCGGAAGCATCTGCAATCTCCTTTTTCATCAATGTGATGGCTTCTTTAATTGACTGTTTTATCACAATGGCATAGATTGGAATATCATGTTTGGTAGCTATCTCCTCAATTTGGAATTTTTCCGTACCAATACCCCCAATTGCAGCTCCGAATCCCTGAGATACAGATCCGGTTATTTCCCCTTCTAGCTTTAGGGCTGCGTCGACCATTATAATGACATCAGGTTTTATCTTCGAGATAATTTTTTCAGTTGCTTCTCCTGGTCTTCCCACAGTGCCAGATGGACCTTCTGCCTTCATTAGTAAGAGTTTTCGTCCTTCGAATTCCTTTTCACTCCAAATTGTTTCATATGCAGCTTCCATCTTCGCAGTATCAATCATCATCTTGCCTACGATCATTGGACCTATGCCATCACCAATTGGCTGGCCCTGTTTGAATGCAGATACTGCAGTTCTTAGAGCTTCAGCTTCTTCCATGATGAATGGAATCATCATTTGCAAAGGCAAGATCAAAGGAAAGTTGTTTTGTTTTTTTGCAGTAAGGAATAGGTGTCGTACACTCTTGTAAAGTAGGTGTATGGTCATAACCACTTCAAGTATGTTCACTATCTTGCTTGTTTCAAGTGAATTCAGTTCTGGCGCAAGTGCTCTGACTTGTTCTCTTGTAAAGTCTTCACGAGTCCTCATAGTATGCCTGATTTTAGAAACAATTCCGTTCGGATCCATGTCAACGGGCATTATTGTAAAGTACTCAAGGTACCTATCAAGTCTAGACGAGATATCCCAATTCGGTTTCAGAGCATTATTGATATAATTAATCAACTCTTTCCTAGTGTCATTCCTATACGTTTTCAGCTTTTCAAGAGATTTGTTAATTTCTGAAGAAGTGATCTGCAATTGAATCTTTTGCCCATAAAGCATGAAGATAAAAATTGGAACAATCCACACTAACCACATTAATGGATTGGAATTATCATTAGTATTGAGAAGATTACCTACATTAATTCCTAGAAAATCCAACATGAAAAAAGATCCTACAATCTAAATTAAATCTTTGTAAGAAATTAAATTGTTTTTAACCCAAGGAATTAAGAAATAACATGGTGCCAAACCAGATAGGTAAAAAACTTGCAAAAACAGTAGCCTGTAAGATATCATGGGATAAACAAACATTAGATCTTTATTCGGTAGATGCCAGCTCTTACAGGGTAAGACCGTCTGCAATAGCATTTCCCAAGAATGAAAAAGATATCAGCAGTATTCTTAGATTTGCCTCATGCCATAAAATTTCTGTTACGCCAAGAGGTGCCGGCACGGGTCTTGTTGGCGGAGATCTTGGAACTGGAATTATTTTAGACATGAGATATTTTGATAAAGTCAAGATTGGACAAAGATCGGTACAAACTGGAAGTGGGGTTTTCAAAGGAGAACTGGATGACAGACTAAGAAACCATGGAAGATTTTTTGGTCCAAATCCATCAGTGGGCCCATTCTGCACCATCGGCGGAATGGTGGGAACTAATGCAAGTGGAAGCCACTCATTAAAGTATGGTAGCACCATAGACAATTTGATTCAGGTAAGAATGGTTACAACCAAGGGAAATATCGTGACGCTTCCCAAGAAAGGTCATATAACAAAAAAGATTCTTGGAATAATAAGGCCACCCCTCCAAAAACAATTTCCTCAGGTATCAAAGAATTCTTGTGGCTACAGAATTGACAAGGTTACATCACACTCAGACGTGCAAAAAATCATGGCTGGTTCAGAGGGAACCCTTGGAATAATTACTTCAGTCAAGCTCAAAACTTTCTTGCTTCCAAAACGAGTTGTTCTCACAATAATTGCATACAAGACACTAAAAGAAGCAGTAAGTGACGTGCCAAAAATTCTAAGACTTGGACCGTCTGCAGTAGAGATAATCGATCATAATATCATTCAGCATATTACATACAAGATGCCAAATGCTACAAAATGCCTGCTCTTTGTAGAGTTTGATGATAGAATATCAAAAAAAAGAACCAGAGTTCAACAGATATCATCAGGTAAAACAATTTTATCTACAACAAGATACAATCAGATAGCCCAATGGTGGACTCATAGAAACTCAGCATTATCATATAGTTTGAAGAGTATTTCAAAACAAGAAATAGCCTCTTCCATGATAGAAGATGCTACAGTGCCAGTACATAGATTACCGCTTCTACTTGATTTAGTCGAATATTTAGTATCTCGATATCCCATGAGGACGATCATCTACGGTCATGCTGGCAATGGCAATTTACACATTAGACCAATTTTAAAGAAGAAAGACAAGGGTCTAATCAAGAAGATTGCACTAGAGTTTTTCTCGGGCGTCATAAGCATAGGTGGTACCATAACAGGCGAACATGGAGATGGGCTTGCAAGATCAGAGTTTGTAAAACTACAATACGGAAGTGATACTTATTCAGTTTTTAAAAGAATAAAACAATTCTTTGACCCTGCCAATACTCTCAATCCAGGTAAGAAAGTCATCCAATAGAATACAACTAGGAATAAGTAATCTACTTTATCTTAGTTCCAAGTGGGACATCATCATTTACAGTAAGCCAGAAAGGTCTATCGTTTAGGTCTGCAGCCAAAAGCATTGCGTTGGACTCTACACCGGCAATCTTTCTCGGTTCCAAATTGGATATTACTATGACTTTTTTGTTTATCAGTTCTTCGGGTTGATAGTATTCCGCACCGCCAATTATTACTTGTCTTTTTTCTTCACCTAAATCAATAGTACCCTTTATGATTTTGGACTTGCCAGGGATCTTCTCTACTTCAATTATTTTTGCCACACGAATATCTAATTTAGCAAAATCATCATAAGTTGCAACATCCATAGAAAGCCTTTTTCTGTCTCATTAAAATTGATTTCTAAATATGCATCAAACCTACTATAGATTTACATATGATTTACAGTCTCAATTCTATACTCACAACATTGAGATGGAATGATATCAAAACAGTAGATTGATCTCATATGACTTGAACCAATGATTTAGATGATTCCATAACATATGATCAAGTATGGACAGAATGCGAGTCAAGTCCAATGATCTAAAATCAGTTGGCTATGATGAATCAATGCAGATATTGGAAATAGAATTTCATCATGGTGGAGTCTATCAGTACTTTGGTGTGCCAAAAAAGATCTACGATGGATTGATGAAATCCGTTTTATCTCATGGACAATACCATACTAGATACATCAAAAACAGGTATCGGTACGAAAAGACTCTCTGATTCCTGCACCACAAACGATCTCCCTTCCATACTGTTATTAGTGCTGAACCCTGATACAATAGATGTCAGAAGTTGCATTATTGCCAGATGATCTCGGAAAAAAATTAGCAAGACGTGTTGATAATCAACTTTTAAAAAATGAAAGACGTGGAGCATCAGAAAAAGACGTCTTTGACAAAAAAAAGGTCATGGATGATGTCTTGGACAAGACTTCGATAATGACTCTGTCCAAGTTGATAAATTCAGGCACCATATCATATGTCAATGGAGTAGTTGGCTCTGGCAAGGAAGCCAAGATGTACTGGGCTGTGGACCATGATGGAAAAGATGTTGCTCTTAAGATATATCTAGTAACGGCTTCAAGTTTCAAAAAAAGAAAACCCTACCTTGTTGGCGACCCAAGGTTTTCTCGTATAAAAAAAGGCACGAGAAACATGGTGGAGCTTTGGGCACAAAAGGAATTTCGTAACCTGATCCAATGTGTTAAAAGCGGTATTCCCTCAATCAAACCAATTCGTGTTCTAAAAAATGTCTTGATACTAGAATTTGTAGGAAAGAACGGCGTCCCAGCAAAAACTCTTGTAGAATCTGAAATTAATGAAAATGACTATAGAGATTCAATTTCAATTATTTCTCAGCTTTACAAAAAAGCTGAACTTGTACATGCTGATTTCTCAGAATACAACATTTTCAAAACAGAAAACGGTTTGATTCTTTTTGATCTAGGATCAGCTGTTGACATACGACATAGAAATGCAAAAGAATTTCTTCAAAGAGACATCGCGAATATTTCAAGATTCTTTGCTAAGAGAGGCCTGACTGTGGAACATCCATCCGATGTAATGGAAAGGATAACAAATTGAGTTTTTACGGTTATTTCCTCCACTTAAGTTACACCGTCATGTATACTAGAACAGCACACATACGAAAATAAGATCCCTACAAAATTGGAAAACAACTGGTAGGAAGAATTCTATTCTCTACTCTGGCAGGAGTAGAAATAATAAAACCATCAGCATGGAAAAAAGAAGCGCATGCTTCATTTAAGAAAGTCATCACATTTGACCTTCTGTTTATATGACACTTGGTTTATTGTAGCTGGAATTGTCACACGGTTCTAGTGAAATAGAACCCTCCTTTTTGTTGAAATTTGATTAGGATTTATAAAAATAAAAAATGTGCAATACCACCGTTCTTATTGCTTGACAGATATATAATATTGTGATAAACTGAATGCTTTCTCTTGATTCTGATTCGTACGTGAAATGTGCTCGCTGTGGAAAGAGCACCGTAGTAACTGATGGCTCCACAGGAGAGAGGTTTTGTAGAGTATGCGGCTTTGTCATTAATGAACGAATAGAAGATTCTGGTCCTGAGAGACGTTCGTTCTCAAAAGATGAACATGAGGATAGATCAAGAACAGGTGGACCATCATCTCTTGCAATCCATGACATGGGTCTTGCAACAATGATAGGACATGACAATAAAGATGCAACTGGAAAGCCACTTTCAACATCAATGAAGAGCACTATAACACGTCTTAGAACATGGGATAGTAGGAGTCATGTCCATGAGTCGCAAGAGAGAAACTTTAGACAGGCATTCAGTGAGCTTAGCAGAATGAAAGACAAACTTGCGTTGCCTGATTCTGTGGTTGAAAAAACCGCATACATTTACAGAAAAGCATTAGAGAAAAATCTTGCAAGAGGTAGATCTATTCCGGGACTGATTGCTGCAGCAATGTACTTGGCATGCAGAGACACTGGCACTCCAAGAACGTTGAACGAAGTGGCACATCAAATCAATATAAAAAGAAAAGATGTATCAAGATGTTACAGATTACTCTTGAAGGAGCTCGATCTGAAAATGCCTGTATTAGATCCCATAAAATGCATGTCACGAATATCAAGCCAAGCCGGTCTAAGTGAAAAAGTAAAACGACGAGCTCTTACAATTTTAGAAGATGCAAACAGGATGGAAATTACAGCAGGAAAGGATCCTATGGGGCTAGCTGCTGCCGCTTTGTATCTTTCATGTGTCATAAATAAAGAAGATACAACGCAAAAAGTTATCGCTTTAGCAGCTGGAGTTACAGAAGTTACAATAAGAAACAGATGCAAGGGGTTACGAGAATTGTTAGACATAAAAATGCCAGGCGAATTGAATTTAAAGCATGTTGGTCCTGAACAATCCACGAATCTAGGGATCCAAATGATAATACCTAACAGTTCTCAATCTGAAAAAACCTAAGTTATAATGTTGAAATCTTTGCAAGCCCTATTTTTTCCCATCGTATCTAATTAACACAACATTCACGATGAAAATGAATGCTTGTTATGATACGTGTTTCTGACATTATGCGAGTCAGATAGGATATAAAATATAATAAATAGGAAGACGAAACCTCTCAAGATATGGCTGAGATTCAAGCTTCGATTGAAATCAATGCCTCACTTGATAAAGTCTGGGACACCGTATCAGATCTTGATTCAGAGCCAAAATTC
>JBOGRA010000060.1:0-10692 GCA_050749325.1 Nitrosotalea sp.
GAGCATATGATGTAGATCTCTATGTGGTATAACGCTCCGGTGCAGGACGCTGCCCGAAACTCTATCTCGCCAATAGATGGAAATTTGAGTGTCTTTGTAATGCCTCCTGAGAAGAAGAGTATACTTGAAAGTGTGCTGATGCTAGGAATGAGATTTGTATGCTCGCTTTTAGTGTTAATTGAGATTGCATCAAGAGCGGAAATTGTACTTGGTTGTTTGCCTAGTGAGAGTTTAATCGGTATTGCTCCTTTGTAGGTCTTGTATGGTATGGGCCTGTTTGCAGGGTGATACGTATGTGCTCTGTTGAGGAGCATTCCGTTTGGATGTTTTGTTCCATCGTGATATTGCCAAGCGGCTTCTATTTCATAATTTTTCAAATAAAGACCTATGAAGATGATTCTAAAACCATCTTAAACATTTCTTCAAAAGGAAGATTATTACGTGTTAGAACAAGTGTACGCCTTATGGAAATTAATGAGGAAATAATGTCAAAAATAATTCAAACTTCTAATCTGAAATATACTCTACATGTTGATGAAAAGATCTTTGATCTTGAGAATGTTTCCATAATCAAATCAAAAATTCCGGTAAGAAAACCAACCACAAGGGGAGGAGTATACTTTACTGATACAACTGCTTACAAGATAAGAGCTACTACTGATGATACTTCGATACTTTCTCTCTTGCCACAGCTAATGCTTGGACCTAACACTGAATTCAAGCCTGTTAAAGTAAAGACCTGTTTTCTGTTTGACAATGAAAACAAAGACATTGTCCTTGTCTCCCATGTGGCAAACACTGTAAACACAAAGACTAGAGTAGAGCTACATCTCATAGTAGACGAAATTAATCAGTAATTATTTCTTGGACCAAAACTATCTTATATTGCTGACCCACGCCTTGTGTGTGGAAAAACTCATCCCGGTATTTTTGATTTTAATTTCTACTGTATCGATATCAAGCGCTTTTGCAGATTCTGGCTCTACAGGATTTACGAACGCGTTAGGTGTTAGTTCGCCTAGCGGTAACTCCACTTTGCCTCAATTGATAGTCTCAGGAGATAACGTGTACGTTGGATGGATAGACAATGCTGTTGGTAAATTCGGGGTGATGTTTGCGAAAAGCAGTGATGGCGGTTCTTCTTTTGGCAAGGAATTTGATCTCGGAAATGTAAACTCTGGAGCGCCTGATGACATGAAAATTGTGGAATCTCAAGGCAAAATATATGCTACCTGGCAGTCTTTTTTAGCAAACAAATCAAGTATTGCCTTTGCAAAAAGTAATGACAATGGAACTACATTTATCCAGGCAATTCAAATCAGCGATGATTCTAAAGATTCGGCTTTTCCACAACTTGCAGTGTCTGGTAATAATGTATACGCTGTGTGGCTTGAAAGAACAGAAGGCGACATCACAAACGTAATTTTTACAAAAAGCAATGATGGCGGTGCCACATTTAGTATGCCTGTTGCCATTACTAGCCATGTTGGCGGCAATTCTGGAATTCCAAAAATCTCGGCTGATGGAAGCCATGTTTATTTAATGTGGGAAGACAACGGTGCAAAGAATTTTGATGTATTCCTAGGTAGTAGCAATGATTATGGTAGCACCTTTAGCAGTATCCCAATAAACATCAGTAATAATACTGGAGATTCTGGGGCCCCTCAAATGTTAGTGGATGGAGATAAGATCTATGCGGTATGGATGGATGACACCCTTGGTAACTTTGACATTTTATTTTCAAAGAGCACTGATGGAGGGACTACGTTTGCAAAACCAGTTAACGTAAGTGGAAACGTGCAAGATTCGGGATACCCACAATTTACTGTTATGGGAAACAATGTTTATGTGACATGGACTAATGCCGTAACAGACACAAATTATGACGTTCTCTTTGCAAAAAGCAATGATGGCGGACAAACATTTGGCACGCCTATAAACGTCAGCAACACTCCTGGTGCATCTGGCTGGCCGCAAATATCTGCTGATAGCGACAATGTATACATAAGTTGGGTTGACAACACTCCTGGCAACTATGGTATCTACATAGCTAAAAGTGCAGATGCTGGTAATAGTTTTGAATCTCCTGTAGATGTAACCAACGGTACATATGGTTCATGGTATAACACGATGGCGTCATCATCAAATACTGTATATCTTGCATGGCAGCAAGCTAACAATGGAAGCAATGGCATCATGTTCTCAAAAAGTACTACATTTGTTCCCGAGTTTGGTTCTATGGTACCGTTAGTACTTGTAGTTTCTATTTTATCTATAATTGCCATATCGCAGAGATCAGTTCTAAAAACTAGAATCTAATCTGATTTTTTGGCCTCAAGTAGTTCGATGAGCCCACACTTTGTGTTTTTCATATTTAGATCGACAAAAGCAATGCGTCTCTCATCAAAACCTTTCACAGGTTTTACCAGTACTGTAGCCCCTTTTCTTGCCATGTCGTCCAATTCCTTTTGTATGTCGTCTACTTCAAAGCAAAGGTGATGAATCCCTCCGCCACTTGAGACAAATTCCGTTATGGGTGAGTCGCGTGATGCAGGTTCTATCAACTCCAAAAATGGCTCGCCAATTTTCAACAGGCAAACATTTACCTTTTGGCTTCCAACCGGCGTAGGCAAACTAGTGCTCTGAAAATGCATGTATTTTTCTAGCTCACCTATGGAATCTTGTATATTGGGCACCACAACCCCGATATGATGTAATTTCATGATCTACTCAAGTGTTGGCAATAAAATAAGATAGCGGCATAGGTCTTGAGCTATATTGTATAAAAATGCATTATTTTTTCGAAATACTAAATTCTGAGAACATCTGATCCCATGTATGGTTCAGGAACAATATAGGAAAGGAAAAAAGTACTATTTCTGTGAGAAATGCGGATTTGGATATCAGGCGCCTCATACTGCTCATGAATGAGAAGACTATTGCAGCAAAAATAACAAATGTTCACGCGAGATAACCCGTAGTGTACTGTTTCGATAGTAAGATGTACTGTTTACTTTTATATTGAATTAAAATCAACAAAAGACATGTTAGAGAAGCTAGTCCGAGACTCTAAAGCACTTGAAAAGGCCATTTCTGGAGAGGAACTTTCGTATGATGACGGCCTTGAGCTAATGTCTTACGATAATCTTTACATGTTAGGTGCCGCAGCAGATTTGATAAGGCAGAAACAGTCCGGAAACACCGTAACCTTTGCCGCATCTTATTATCTAAATTACACAAATGTTTGCGCAGCAAGTTGTCAGATGTGTGCATTTTACAGAAAGGGGGATGAAAGTGATGCTTACACACTAACTCCACAGGATATCGAATCCAGAGTGGGCAAGGCAAAAGAGTTGGGGGCAACTGAGGTGCATATAGTTGGGGGCTTTCATCCTGATCTGCCCTTAGAGTATTATGAAGACATGTTCAGGATAATAAAAAAAAGCCATCCTGAAATGAACATAAAAGCTCTGACTGCTGCAGAGATATTCTTTTTATCAAAATTGACAAAAAATTCCGTAAAAGAGGTGCTCACAAGGCTCAAGGCCTCTGGGCTTGATACTATGCCAGGCGGTGGTGCAGAGCTGTTTCATCCAGAAATACGAAATAAGATAGTTAGGGGCAAGTGCTCAGGGCAAGAATGGCTTGATACCATTGAACAGGCCCACAATCTGGGCATTAAGAGTAATGCAACCATGCTTTTTGGCCACATCGAGAAACCAGAGCACATCGTTGATCATTTGGTAAAATTAAGAGATGTGCAGAAAAGGACCAAAGGCTTTATCACTTTGATTCCTCTCAAATTTAGCCTAGAAAATACCGAACTTGAAAAAACAGGTCTAGTAAAATCTGAAAGCCCATCAACGTATGATCTTAGAGTCCTAGCTGTTTCAAGACTGATGCTGGCGCAACAACTTGATAACATCTCTGTTTACTGGGTGGCACTAGGAAAGAAACTGGCGCAGGTGGCTCTCACGTATGGTGGAAATGATCTGGTTGGCACAGCTTTTTCAGAAGAGATTTACCGCGCAGCTGGTAGAGGGACTGACTCTTCTATACAGGAACTTGCAAACGTGATACAAGAAATTGGAAGAGAGGCTGCGCAAAGAGACACATTTTTCAATATCTTAAAAAAGTTCTAGATTTCAGCAGGCTTTTGTGTAATTGGTTTTCCGACCCCGCCTTTCTTTCTGCGCCTCAGGCCAACACTAATCAATGCTATGAAGAATCCTAGTCCTGCCACCATCTGAGAGATGTTTGACATGCCAATGTTTACTGCTTGGGCTTGATAGAACGCACTTGTCTCATCGGCTGTCATGTTAGGTGTGCTAGTGGGTATGATGCTATTGAGGTAGAACCAGGATGATCCGCCTGATGCTAACATTGCAACACCGAGAAGAAAGACACGCTTGTCCACGTACCGTATTGGCATGTCTCCTAATTAACCGTTGATTGTCAATTTTGGTTTTTTGTCTTATGCAAATCTTAGATCAAATTCTGGAATTAATCCCTTTTCTATTCCCATCTGAAACAGGCTTCGTGTAGCATGCTCGCCAAGTATGCCCATTTCAATGGTAATGTCATTTACATACATGCGCACAAATCTCTCAATGAGATCTCTTGGCTGTCCCCTGCTATACTGCATTGCATAATCCAGCGCATCGCCAATGCGGGCCATCCCGTAAACAATTGATTCTTTGAAAAATGCGTCAAACTGTTTTATTGTATCAGGACCGAAACGATTACTCATTACGTTCACACCAAGTGGAACAGGAAGACCGCCAGTGTTATCACGCCACCACTCACCTACATCTGTTATCTTTACGAATTTGTTTTGCTCGTACGTTATCTGGGTTTCATGTATGACAAGTCCTGCATCTACATCACCTCGTGAAACAGCGTCTGGTATGTCGCTAAATTTCATCTCAACATAATCGAATTTACCAATCATTAACTGCAGCAAAAGAAATGCCGAAGTCATCTTTCCAGGGATTGCTATCTTGGAACGACGTAACTGGTCAGGAGAAAGATCTTGTTTTGAAATTACTATTGGGCCATAACCCTTTCCAAAACTCCCGCCGCTTCTCAGTATGGTATACTCTTTAATGTATGCACAAGCATGTGCAGAAACTGCTGTGACATCAAGCTCGTGGTTTAGGGCGCGCTTGTTTAGAGCCTCAATATCCTCTACAACATGACTGACCTTAAAGTGGGGGGATGTAACCTTGCCAGTCAACATTGCATAAAACATGAATGCGTCATCAGAATCTGGCGTGTGGCCGATTGTTATCTCCATAAATAGGATTTTTACCTCTATTATAAATATCCAAGTCATGTCAACTGTTGATGCACTTGAAAAAGAAATCAATATGCAGCTTGACTTTCTTGAGCAATTTGTACCGCAAAAAATACTGCCTGTCAGCAAACAGAAAAAAGCAATCTTTTGTGGGACTGGAGACTCTTTTGCATCAGCACAACTGGCAGAAGTTTTCTCACAATTTCAAGCCAAAGCCCATGATCCGCTGGACCTAATCCAGAATCGCAAGATGTTGCAGGGACATGACCTTTACTTGGTATCAATCTCTGGCAACACTGTATCAAATATCCGACTTGGAAAACTTGTCAAAAGAACAATTGCCATTACGGCAAATGGTAGCAGCAAACTTGCAAGAGCATGTAAAAAGACCATTTTGTTAAAGTTTGACTCTACTGGTATCACGACCTCAGGCAGCATAAGTTTTCTAGCAAGCGCGCTTGCATGCATGTCACTTGTATCTAGGTATGAAATAAGAAACATATCTGGTATATATCGCGCAGCCAAGAGCGCTGCAAAGAAGATATCTCTTGGAGGCAAGATCTATTTGTTGGGCAACCTTCATACCATGCCAATTGCCATGTTTTGTGCAGCCAAGTTGTATGAGACAGTTGGTGCAGACGCTCACTATGAAAGAGTAGAACAGTTTTCACACATGGAATTATTTTCAGCAAGAAAAGAAGATACTGTCATCTTATTTGATGTAAAAAATCCGTACAACGAAAAACTTTTGAAGACTCTAAAAAATTATGGATTGGTAACAAAACGACCTGATCCTAAAACCAGAAATCTTCAGGAGCAGATTTTGTTTTTCATATTTGTTTCAGAATTGATTGCACTATATGCCGCAAAGAAGAAAAACAAGAAAGATTGTTTCTTTATTGAAGAAAAAAGATTGCGAAACGCCAGTTCTTCCATGATCTATTGATTTATTGTATAATTCCTGTAAACGTTTAATAGCGGCTAGAAAAGGATTTAGCTAAAACATGAAATTCAAGGCAACCGAGCAGATTCTTAAAATTATTGGAGACAAGAAACACATCAGAAACTTTGGTGTGATAGCTCATGTAGATCACGGCAAAACTACCATGAGTGATAGTCTTTTAGCATCAAGCGGCATCATCAGTCCATCTGTTGCAGGACAGGCACTTGCGCTTGACTCGATGAAGTTAGAGCAAGACAGGCAGATGACTATTGTACAGGCAAATGTTACTTTACTCTATGAAAAAGATGATCAAGAATATGTCATTAACATGATTGATACTCCAGGTCACATTGACTTTACTGGTCGTGTGACTCGAAGTCTTAGGGCAATTGACGGTGCAGTTGTGGTCTCTGACTCTGTGGAGGGTATAATGACCCAGACAGAGACAGTAACAAGACAAGCACTCGAAGAGAGGGTAAGACCGGTACTTTATATCAACAAGATTGACCGTCTCATAAAAGAACTAAGATTAACGCCTGATAAGATGCAGGAATGGCTAAGTGAAATTATCACCAACTTTAACAGATTAATCGATATTTACGCAGAGCCTGAATACAAGGACAAGTGGAAAGTAAGCATTCAGGACGGCAGTGTCTCATTTGGTTCTGCAAAGGACAAGTGGGGGTTTAACGCTGATGTGATGAAGAAAAAAGGAATATCGTTCAAAGACATCTTTGCTGCCTATTCTGAGGGCGGAAATGTCAAGGATCTTGCAGAAAAGGCACCGCTATATGATGCCGTTCTTGGAATGGTAGTAAAACATCATCCAAATCCTGCTGATGCACAAAAATACAGAATCCCTAAAATCTGGAAAGGCGACCTTGAATCTGACATTGGAAAGGCGCTGCTCAACTGTGATGATAATGGCCCTGCTGTAATGATGATTGTAAACATGACTGTTGACCCGGCTGCTGGCCCTGTGGCAATAGGGAGATTATTTTCTGGAAAGATAAAAGATGGTGACAGAATTCATATCATTGATACAAAACGAGAAGGAAGAATCCAGTCTGTCAACTTTTTCATGGGTAACCAGAGAGAGATGGTGGGAGAGCTTGCAGCAGGAAACATTCCAGCGCTTTTGGGATTGGAGCATGCAAGGGCTGGTCAGACAATATCTACAGTAGCAGGTGTTCATACGTTTGAGGGAATCCAGTATGTGTCAGAACCAGTTGTACAAATTGCAGTAGAGCCAAAACATCCAAAAGACTTGCCAAAACTTGTCGAGGCACTGAACCGAATCACAATTGAAGACCCCAACTTGGTGGTAAAGATAAACGAGGAAAGCGGGGAGACTGTGATTGCAGGCATGGGTGTGCTTCACCTTGAGATTGCAACGGCATTGATTGCAGATGCCAAAGTGGACATAGTTACCTCACAACCTTTGATAAATTACAGGGAGACAATTCGTGGCTCTGCAGGACCCATTATGGCAAAATCGCCTAACCGACACAACAAGATATTCATGAAAATAGAACCGCTCGACGAAAAGGTAGCTGAGATGATACGAAACGGTACGCTAAATGAATACAAAGACAAGAAAGAGGTCGCAGAAATTCTAAAAGCGGTAGGATGGGACAAGGACGATGCAAAGCGTGTAATGAGATTTGATGTCAGAGGAAATGTTATGGTTGACGGCACAAAAGGTGTCCAGTTTGTCCAGGAATCAACTGATTCGATACTTTCAGGATTTGATGATACCATGAAGGAAGGTCCCCTTACACGAGAACAGGTAAGGGGATGCAAGTTTACATTTAATCATTTTGTACCTCACGAGGACCCAGCACACAGAGGCCTGTCACAACTGGGACCTGCATCAAGGCGCGCATGCATGGGTGCAATGTTGCTTGCACAACCCGTACTGTTGGAACCAACCCTTGGAATTGAGGTCAGGATTCCGCAGGAACTCATTGGCAACGTTGCAGGTGTCATATCGGGAAAGAGGGGCAAGGTTCTAAACATGGAGCAAAAAGGAGTTGTAAATATTATAACTGGTGAGATTCCAGCATCTGAAACATTTGACTTGTCTGAGGTAATGCGTGGGCAGACTGCCGGAAAGGCAATGTGGAACACGCACTTTAAGGCATGGACGCCGGTTCCAAACTCTATCCTGTCAACCATTGTGGCTGATCTTAGAAAGCGAAAGGGCCTAAGTCCGGAACCTCCGACAGCAGACGAGTTTGTAGATAAAGAGTAAAAAGAGTAAGCCCCCCCCCTTAGGCACAAAAACTGAAGCTACTAGATTATGACGTAAGTTATGATTGGATAGAAATAGTTTAAGATAAAGAATTTCTAAGAAAACAAGTATGGATGAGATGTCACTCATTGCTGGAATCATGTTATTAGTTATTGGCATAATTGGTTATGTTTGGGCGTCACAATATGTTGAGCAGTCACAAACTCTTCAAAGCTGGGAAATAACACAAATAGGTTCAGCTAGTATTGCCGCATTTGGATTTGGGCTACTCATTTATGGAGCGGTGGCAAAACCAATAATCATAGATAACTTTCAGCCTGAATTTAGGAAGCCTGACCTGCGATCAGAATCTCAACCAGAAATTAAATCAAAACCTGATACAACATCAATACCAAAACCAACCAAGAATCCTTTAGAAAAAAATGTTAAGCGATTCAAGAGGCGTACTATTCTAAAAGGATCTCTTATAGGAATTGTATTTGTAGTGATTTATTGGATATTGGTAGGAGGATTAGTATCTGGTACAGTATATCATGAAAACGGTACCGGAATGGAACCATACTTTAGTCCGAATGATTTGATTGTCAAAGCATCGGATGTTCAATTTGAGAATATCAAAATCGGAGATGTGATAATTTATCATACTCCGTCGGATAAAGATGTCATTTTTGTACATAGAGTAATTAAAATTCTAAGTGAAAATCCTCGTACCCTAATGACAAAAGGCGACGCGACCAAAAATCCATTGGGTGGAATAGATTATCCTATAACTAAAAATGAATATGTGGGAAAAGTAGCATATGTGATATCTCAGGGAGGATATTTTTGGAATTCCGATGTTTTGTTAATCACATCTGGAATTATTTTCGTTATTCCTATTATCATAATGAGAAGAAGAGCAAAAAGACAATTTTCACATCTCAAGGATTACATCTAGATCTCATCTTTCTCAAAATAATTTAATGAAATAGGCATAGACTCATTCATAATTTTAGATTCAATACTCTCTATCTTTCCTAGCCAGAGTCTTTTTCTATCAGCATTAAGGTTGACCTGTTTCACAATCTCTTTGATCTTGCCAATTTCTGATATCTGATTCTCTATGATTGATTTTCTAAGTCGAGAGTTTCTCAAAACTCTGATTTTGTAAAACAACTTTCCGTTCTTCTCAAATGTCTCCAAATGTTCGATATCCTTACCTGATAACTTGCCAAACCCTCTCTGTTTCCACTTGCCATTTCTTCGATAAAACCCATTTTGAAGGAAAAACACATCATCTGCCTCACCTTCAAATGAAAACTCGCCTAGTTTGTCAGAATCTATGTCTAGTTTCTTTGTACAACAGATAGAATCAGTAGCAAAGGCAACAACTTGCTTCTCAATGCCATATTCTCTAACAAACCTGTAAAGCTGTGCCCTTGCATATCCAGTGATAAATGCAAAGATCACTGGATTGAATAAATTCCCGATTATTCGATTTACCTTTTGTCCAGTCTTTCCATAGATTGAGTTTAGAATGATCTTGAGTGGCAACTGCATAGGGTCGCCATTCTTCTTTAGATCCGAACGCTTTTGGTACATCTCTTCGATAAATTCCTTGTATGGATATTCTTCATAATGCGGAATGAATTGGTACGAGCCTAGAATTTTGTAAAAACTAGGATCTTCACAGACTCGTAATTCTTCTAACGTTACATAGGTTTCAAATTTTCCAGAAGGAAAAATGATGTTGTTCTTTATCCTAAATGGAAAAGGTGGAACATACTTGCAGTCTGGCATATTTGCACGAATCTTGAAAAATCCCATCTTTGCCTTTGGATGAATTGTTTTGCTTCTAATCCACTCGCCTTTTGAAAGGTCTGGAATCTTGGTTATGGCATCAGGATAGGCAGAATTGATGTCATAAAGACAAGCATATCCGATAAAACCACGCTTTGCCATCTCAAACCTTCCTCCATAGTAGGCACGATATGCCATTTCCTGAATTTCATAAGGAATAGAATCAAAGGTTGGAAATTCAATTCCATTATTTATTAAAACACGTTCTGCCAAGTATCCTGATGAATACCATTTCAGAGGATAGAATCCAAACGCTTTATGGAATAGTTTTATCCATTTGTCTACAAGTTTCTTTGTCAATTCACAATCTTGTATGCAATAGTTTCTGACTTGCTTTTTGTTGTGTTCATAATATGACGG
>JBOGRA010000061.1:0-10587 GCA_050749325.1 Nitrosotalea sp.
CAAACGTATTTTTGCCATCATACTCTATCTTGTTTATTAGACCTGCACCAGTTAGGTTTTCGATAAATTTGGAGAGTCTTGAATGTGATAAGTTAGCTTTTGTTAAAAGTGCTGTTACATTGATACCTCTTGTGCCACTTTCTTCTGTGACAGAAAGCAGATCTCGTACTATCTGCATACTAGATCTATACGTAACCATGTTCGGTAATTATGAGGTGAGGTGATATAAGGGTATTACGCTTTCTAGCCAGAATCCTATTTGTTCCAAATGGCTCTATCATGAAATAGGTTTTATCCCTTTTCAACATTTAGACTGTATTGGACTTTTCCTGTGTAGAAGGGTGCTCTAAGTGCTGTATAGAAAGAGAATACTATCCGTCTGTACAATTTGGTAAAATAGGAGTGCTCATCTTACCTGATGAGAAACAAAAAATAGAATTTTTGGCAAAAAAACACTCTGTTACAGCAGCGATTCTTCCAAGGATAGGGATTTCGGAAATAAATGACAAGCCAGATGAAATTCTTGCATATCAACTAATGGGGAAGGAACTTGATGGAAATACATGCCCTTTTCTTGATACTGAAAGCAACGACAGATCGCCCCATGGTGGATACAAATGCAAAATATATGGAGATAGGCCGCTTGCCTGCAGGGCTTATCCTTTGATAGAGTCCAACCCTCCAACGCTAGATCAAAAATGCAAATTTTGTGAAAGTTGCTCCCACCCAACTGGAAATATTCATTCTGAACTTGAATCGCTCATTAAAATAAAGAGCAAGATGGAAACTAGGGCTAGATACGTATGGCGATACGCTACCGGAATAGGGGATGCGTCAAATAAATCTCAAATAAAAACTGGTTGGTTTTTAGTTTGATTTGTTAACTCTTTCATGAGTTCCTGGATAATATTCCGCGAGTTTTTTGGAATAGCACTTGCTACATAAAAATCCCTTGACGTCCCATGTATCCATGGGATGATATTCATGATCCAAAGAACCACTGCATAAAGCGCATTTTCTTGTTTCTTCCAAGCTGTTGAAATTCATTTTTTTCGTTATAAAAATCATGTTAAATACTACCAATTTTATACTGTAAAACAGCGGTAGACGGATGGCTAATGTGGACCTCCTGCAAGAGACCTATCGGTCACCCATCTGCCGCTACTTTTGATAGAAATTTTAGAAAAGATCTTGCACTATTTTTTGGATACTGGTAATTTCTTCTTCTTCTTGTTTTATCTTCTTCTCAATAACACGTATCATAGAATCCAACCACAAATGATGTGAAAAAAAGTTATGGTATGTATTTGCAGCCGTCATCTCATCGTCAACAACAGTATCTTCTAAAAACTTTGTCGCCACAATGTCTGTAAGTTTTAAAATTCGCTGGTTTAGCTTGACACTCTTGAAAATTGGTTCTAGTTTTGCAATATCTTCCTTAAAGTCACCTTTGGTAAGTATTATTTTTTCATGAAGAATTTTAAAGTAAACTGCAACAAAGAAGAGAGTTGCATATCTTTTTGTTTTATGGCCTCCCTTCTTTCCATAATTTAATGTCTTTTTTGCATATTCTTTTACAATATAAGGATACAACAATAATCTGCAGTCATCTTTTAGTTTTTCATTGAATACTTCGTCATACTTACTTCCTCTCGGTAAGAATTGTGCAGGAGAGCTGTATGACTCGGTAGGCCTCTGCTCAATTCCTGCCACAAATGCCTGTATGGCGTCTTTGGCAACAATAACTTTTTTGTGATTATCGGGAAGGTACTTGTTGTATGTGTGGTCTCCAACGAATTCAGATTGTTGTGATTTTGCTTTACTATCAAATGAGCCTGCCTGTATTTCATAAAAGTATTTGAAATTCTCCATCTGGGACTTTATAGACTTGTGAAAGTCCATCAAAGAAACAAGATCTTTTCCTCTTACTGCGTTCTGTGAATTTCTGTACTTTGTAATATTGTTCTGGTCAAGCTCATCGGCTGCTTTGATTATGGTGACAGTAATGCTTCCATCCAAGTTGTGAGTTCGCTTTGCATGATCTAATACTGAATTAGACGTCTGTGCACCATTGACTATCTGTGGTGCATGTAAAAGTATCGAATTATCTTCAAGTTCTTCAAAATCATTTACAACTATGGTTATGCCGTTATTGTAGTAAAAGAACTTGTTAGGAGATTCTTGTAAAGTCTCGCGAAGGCCCTTATTTACAGTCGTTTTAAACTGCATCCACTGTCTTATGTTTGATTCAAAGACATAATCACTATTTTTTGTTACAAAGTTAGTTAGTTCTCGTAACTTTAAGATTCCAAGCAGGGTATTCTGGTACCTTAGTTTACTCTCCAGTCTTATTGCTGCCTTCTTTCCTATTGCCGGTTTTTTTATCCTGTCCCAAAGTTTTTGGATTATTGTATCCATATCGTGTATCTCGACAGACTCGTAATTTTCTTCATCAACTTTTTGATCAGTAACATAAATACACTCAATTTTTAGATTTTTTTCTTGGATCTGTGTTACTAGACGTGCAATTTCGGGCCGCATCTTTGTAATGTCTCTAGTGCATAAACTTTGTACGTCTTGCCTAAACTTGGCAATGGCCTCCATGGAATGCGAAGTTCCATATTTTGATTGGAATAGATAGATCTTATCTTCAGAAAAGTCAACTGGTAGATATGCGTCTATGCCCAGATCGTTTGGACCATCGATAATTGCATCAGTTGCATCATCCTCTGTTGCCTCAAATACTCTTGTAAGCACCCATTGAAGAAAATTATGGCCTTTTTCAACTTCATTTTGTGCATCTTCTGCATATTCTCTTACACTATCCCGTATGTTCTGAGCAAACCCTTCTAACGGTTGCCCATTCGATAACTGCTGCAAAAGCGGTCTTGCACCTGGTATGTATTCTAACAATCCATTACTTCTATCGGTCAAATCTGAATTGGATAGAACTTGGTGTATTTAGTAAAGCAGGTTATTATGATATCATCATTTCCTGTTTACAGGCCTGTTTTGGGATGAAATACAATTTTTCCGTCAAAACATGGATGAAAAAATGTGGATTTTTGTCAATTTGGGGAAAGAAATTGCTTTCAAGATGTATGGCAGGTACTTGGTAGGTAACCCACAAACCTATCACTCGCTAAATCCTATCTATAGTTGAAAGTCATTGTGAGACTATTCTATAACATCAATGCAGATCGAAATTATATGTCAATTTTTAAACTCTCAATGGAGCATAATTGTTTTTATCTCAAGATGCCGTATAAAATGATTAGAATGCAAAAGGTGCTACTCTATGCATCTGCAGCAGCAACGGCAATTCCGGGTATTATACATCTAGACTTGGCCAATCAAGTGATAACACATGTTGCAAATTTTGGAATCTTCTTTCTCGTAGCTGGAATACTCCAGTTGTTCTGGGTCTTACCTGTGATAAGGCAATGGCATATGGGATGGTATTGTGTAGGAATAGGTGGTACTATTGCACTGATTGCAATATGGAGCATAACAAGAATGCCAAACACTATCTCAGGAAGGGCTCTTTCAGTCAACGAACTTGGGATAATAGAAGAGACATTGCAGATTATATTCATAGGACTAAGCATTTTAGTTCTTGGTCACATGAAAAGTACGCAACAATCTCAAATTCAGAAATAAACTCAAAAACAAGAACAAATTTTTATCAAAAAAGGTGAGGAAGGGATTCGAACCCCTATAGATTCGCTTTGCAGGCGAACGCATAGCCGCTCTGCCACCTCACCGCAATCAAAAAGGTTTCCTATGAACAATTAAATCTTTTAGATCAGAATTTTGAAAACTGTTTTGCGGCTAGCCTAACATCCTCTGCCTTGATTGTTTTTCTACCTGCATGTGTAGACATCTCAACTGCGCTCTTGGCAATAGATGTTCCAATCTCTTCCAATATTCTTCTCAGTTCATTTGCCGACTCGTCGCTTACTCTGTCGGCTCCGGCCTTTTTTAGAATCCTGTATATTGCAGAAAGGCCAAATTCAGATGTTGTCATATTTTAACTCCAAGCATCTGTGATAAAAGATTGGTTCTGTAAAGTTTTCGACTCGTGGATTATAAAATAGATTGCGGGATTGTGTAGCCTTTTGATTTATTATGTGACTTACAAATGAAATACTAGATAAAGGAAGGACTGGAAAAATCTGGGGATCGATTTATACACACTATTTTGTGGCTATAGTACACTATGAACTGGTTAACTGATGCTCACATCCATCTATCAGATGATGAATTCAAACCAGAATTACAGTTCATACTTACAGCCATGACTAAGATGGGACTGAAGGCATGCTGTGTATCTATGGATTATTTTAGCTCAAATGCAACTCTGAAACTGAGCAAACAGAGCCCGCTAATCCTACCTTTTCTTGGCATACATCCAGAGAAGGCCAATGGTGATCTGGAATCAGTAGTGAATTTGATCATGGAGAACTCAAATAAAATATCAGGCATAGGGGAGATTGGTCTTGACAAGACATATGTCTCTGATGATGCTGGCTTTAACCGACAGGTTAGTGTTTTTGAGAAGATGTTGTCCCTTGCAGAAAAACTTGAAAAACCTGTATCTATTCATTCACGAAGAACATTAGAGGAGATATTCTCAATTTTACCATCATATCATCTCAAGGGCGTTCTGTTACATTGGTTTGCAGGAAACAAAAAACAACTACAAAAAGCCATGGATATGGGCAGCTATGTTTCGTATGGTCCTGCAATGGTATACTCGCAAGACAAACAGATTCTTCTTTCTCAAACGAAATCTGATAAGATCTTGCTGGAAACAGATGGACCAGTAAAGTTCTCAAAATGTTTTGGATACAAGACTGCACAAATAACTTTCATGCCCAGCGTTCTTTTTTGCGCATCACAAATTCTAGATAAGCGATACGATGAGATGCTTGAAATCATAGAAAAAAATACAAACTCATATCTTGGTATATAGGTATAAAATACCCCTTCTGCCAATCGGTAATGTGAATAGAGTCAGACGAATTTCCACAGAGCTAATGGCTACTTATAAAGGAGAATTTGGTACTGACTTTAAACAAAACAAGAAACTACTCAACGAAGTTGCAATAGTAAGATCCAAGGAACTAAAAAATGAGATTGCAGGTTATATAACGACTCATCTGAAAAGGGAACTTGAAGAGCAAAAGGAAAAAGATTCGCTAACCGACAAGTCAGAAACCATCGGTCACGCAGAAGCGATGGAAGAACAATTGATTAGCTAAACCTGTCAAATACTTCATAAACCAAAAATTCCATATTGAGCCAACTATTCTTCTAAATCATGATAACCGTCAAACTTCTTGGTGGCGCAAAGCGCTCTTTTTCTTCTGATAGGATATCGATTGAAAAAAGTTCTATGACTGTATCTGAGCTGCTTGTCTTTCTTCAGGATTTGGTTTCAAAAAATATGCCTATGTTTGATGCCAAAAATGTTCTTGTTGCTGTAAATGGAATAGATTCCTCCGCTTTGAAAGGAACGGAAACATCTCTAAATGATGGGGATGTTGTTAGCATAATTCCCGTGGTACATGGTGGCGGTAAAACAAGTATCAGCTTTAATATTTCAAATTATAACGTGGAATTGACTAGATTGAAGAAAACTAGTGCTGATCCTATAAAACTTCTTGAAAACCTGCGAATAAGGTTTCCCGGTGTGATCATTCAAGGCATTAGGTTACAATATGTTCTAAATGCAAGTCATGCAAAGAGAGTCATTGAAGTCTCGTTGGCAGCAAGCAAGTCAAACACGCTGCTTTCTAACAAAATTGAAACTGACATACTTATGAGATTTGCATGTACAAGGCAGATTAGCGAGGCAATTAATAAAATAGGATTACGGGAAAATAATGCTTCTATTCTAATCATGATTGGCAAGAAATCTCTAATCAAAAAACTTCTTGATGAGATTAGCTCCATGACAGAATCGATTTTACCGTTTCCTAACAATACTAATTTCATAAAGAAGGAATTTAACATAACAAAGAAAGAACTTGGCTGTATAATGTCAAAGACGCCGCTTGAGGATCTCATAGTTGAGAGATCTGCAGTTTTACTCCATTGAATCTCGCTTTAGTTTTAGAGTACTTACTATATCTTGGTCCTTGAGCACTGCAATACCAGTCACATTTCCGATAATTTCAACCATGATATTCCAATCATATTCTTCAAGTGATACTTTATTTTTAACAATCTCTGCAACAGAATCAATTATCTCTTTAGAGGATAACTCTGAACCACGTTTTTCAATTGTGATTCGATAGGAATCGTCTGGTTGCATGTCATTGACATGTTCTTGTACGGCTTTTACTATTGCATCAAGCGCAGTATTGGTAGACTCTTGAATTGGTATGAATCTATGACAATACCTGATACTCCATGGCTCATCAAGAATTTTTGCTCTGATTTTATCTATCGTATCAAAGGGGTCTAGTGACGTATCTACCATGACTATCCCGGAAAATTCACTGTTCCTAGTCATTGCTTTGTCGTCTCCTAATGTCTGAAGTATATCTGAAATCTCATCAGACGCTTCTTCTTCAAAGTTGCGACTACATGTTACAATTAGATTCAAACTAGCGCAAGCAACTCCTTTTCACTAACTTTCCCTTTGCGTATTACGCGAAATTTGCTTCCAATAACTTCTATGATGGTTGATTCGACAGAATTTGATATTTTTCCACCATCTAGCAATATGTCATATCCTTCTAATTTTTTTATTATTTCACGTGAATCTGTAGAGGATGGCTGGCCAGATATGTTTGCACTTGTTCCCACAAGCAGTTTGCATTCTTTGAGTAGTTCTAGTACACATGGATGACTTGGTACACGCACAGCTATCTTTTCATCAAGACAAAGAGATTTTGCAATTTTTTCCTCTTTTATGCCGAGAATTAGGGTTAATGGTCCTGGCCAGAACTTGGTAGCAAATCTCTTTGACAATTCATCTAAAATGGCAATCTTTGATATATCCGAAATGGAGAAACCGAGAACCGGTAACTGCTTTGATTCCTTACGTCCCTTTATACTGTAAATTGTCCTAACTGCCTCGCTGTTGAATGGATCGCATCCTATTCCGTATACTGTATCTGTTGGAAATACCACGGTACCTCCTTTCTTAACTATCTCAGACGCCATGATGATTCCATTATGGTCGCAGGGTACAATCACAACTTATCTGATAAATAGTAGTAAATTATCTCTTGTTCTAAAAACGATATAAGGTTGAATCACGTATATCCTATATGGATGAGGAAATATCGCAATGTCATTGTCCCCCCGGCGGAGAGACATACGTAAATGATGACGGCATGAACATCTGTGTCTCATGTGGTGGCTGGGTAGAACCTATCATGTGATGACATTTGCAAATAGTGTATATGCATCTGTGTAAGTCTTTTATAGTAAAATATTTTCTCTAATCCTTGATGTCTGACGAGTTTGAGAATGAGTTTGAAGATGAATTCGATGACGATGTAGAAGATGAATATGAAGGTGTTGAAAATGAATCTGACTAAATTCTTAACCCAAATGAATCGGCAAATTCTCTAAAACCACGATAGGCCTGTAGGAATTCTCTGCCCCTTGAACTAATTCTGTATTTGCAAGCTCTATCTGATGTGGTCTGTTCAAGAAGGCCTTGTTGAACCAAGGTTTCCAAGATTTTTGCCAGTCTTCCGTATGAGACATTGGCTTTTCTTATTAGGTATGTTACGCTTGCACCTGATTCATCTGGAGTCTCATCTCTGGTAGTAGAAAGAATTTCTCCTATGATACTCATGTGAGTTCTATATGCTACCGCCAAACTTTAGACCTCCTCTTAAGGGAACTTGAGAGATTGGAATGAACAGAGCACCAAGACCTATTATCTTTGTAGAAAGTGAGATGAAATAGAGTATTGATTTTGGAAATATTATTGAATACCATCCTAGGAATTCGCCCAAAGCGAGCAATCCAAGTCCGGCGGCAACAAAGATAGTGCTTCGCTTCCTATTTTCCATATACGACATAATGGTCTCAATCGTCCCATATACCAATAGGATAAAAGAAATTGACCTTATAATGTGCTCAATTGAATTTCCAGGTATGATGAAAAGTGGAAATATGATGGATTTGAAATATCGAGATTTTGGGAAAAATGACTTGATACCATGTGAAAACGCGATGAAAAAGTATCCTATAGTCTGAATTCCTATTCCAAGTGTCTGAATCCAGCTGTCAAGCTGTGTATAGTTTAGTATGAACGACTCTATCATGTACCCAAATCCGACAACTCCAAAACCTATGCCAATTGAAAAAAAGGCAATGTTTAGCCTAAATAATGTCGGGCTTCCAGTATTCTTGAATCCAATGTAGGAGAAGATGCCTAATGCCAACCCAACAACAAACCCTAACAGGTTAAGAGTTGTCTCAAATACAAATGCCAACTAAACGCATTAGCATTTTGAAATTAATTAAAGCCTTGTAGTAGCTTTTTTTCTACCACTCATCAAGAGTTCCTGCCGCAGAACCGTTTGTATCTTTGGCATAATCTCCCAATACGTCAGCATACGTGGCATCCTTGTACGCTATGAATTTGACATATTCTCCATACGTCATGTCCAAGGAACACTTTGAACATTTTACATAGGAAAAGTCATCCCCTAATTCGGCAATGTCGTCACATTTGGGGCACTTGATCTTCATGTTATGTTATAATGGATTTTCCCTAATATCTCTTCTTAAAGGAATAAATTGCCAAATTTTGATGGGCTTGTTATGGCAAGAAACTGTACTAAATGTAAAAAGGAAATTCCTGATAATATAGAACTAGATCCTATTGCAGCTGCCTATCCTTGTTGTAATGAATGTTGGGAGGAATGGAAACAATACAGGGTCATGGTCATGAACGAAATGCGGCTAGACATGTCAATGCCAGACCACCGAAAAGTGGTAAAAAAATATGAAAAAGTCTTTGTCGGAGTAATGACACCTGAAGGTGAGATAGTAAATTTTGCTGATGAGAATCAGCGAAAACCTGACAAGCCACTTTAAATTTTTATTTCTTTTTTAGCCCTTTCAGGAATTGTGAGGTAGAGCCTCTTTTTCAAATCATTATCAAGAGAATTCACAATCTCTCCTATGGTGTTTGATATCATGTTCTTTTGTTCGTCTGTTAACGAAAGATATACC
This sequence comes from Nitrosotalea sp., assembly GCA_050749325.1. Taxonomy (GTDB): domain Archaea; phylum Thermoproteota; class Nitrososphaeria; order Nitrososphaerales; family Nitrosopumilaceae; genus Nitrosotalea. Next base: position 9,211 of record JBOGRA010000061.1, read on the forward strand.
TCTAAAATTCCGTCCAGATTAAATGCGATTATCTTTTCGGGATGGCTTGTAATCTCAATAATGTACGCACTAAACATTACGTGCCTCTGTTCTTCTGATAAATTACACAATACTTCAAGCCATGTCTTAAACAAGGTTGAAAACTTGTCAAACTGGATAGTTGGTCCTGCCTGTAGTGCATTATTTATGATCTCCATCTTGTCATCCTTTGACATTGAAAAAAACTCTGATAGCCTTTTTTGTAGTATGGGTTTGCGGAGAAATTCAGGAAGATTTGCCAAGGAGACAATAATGTTTCCAGCATAATTCGGTTCTGACATGCAAGTTGCAGTTCATCTTCTTTGTTTAAATTGTATTGCTAAGATTTGGCTTAAATATCTCCACATACGCACTTGCTTTATGCCTTCTACAGTTATTGTTGGTGGTTTCTTTGGAGATGAAGGTAAAGGCAAGATCGTTTCGTATCTTGCTATGAAAGATAATCCTGTAATAGCCGTTAGAGGAGGTGTGGGACCTAATGCAGGCCACACTATAGAGCATGACGGCAAAAAGTACAAAGTAAGAATGCTCCCAAGTGCATTTCTAAATACTAATACGAGATTACTAGTGGGACCAGGCGTCATACTAAGCGTGGATGTATTACTAAAAGAGATATCTGAATTTGGTACTCAAGACAGATCCTTTGTTGACTATAACTGTGGAATCATTGAGGATTCTCACAGGGAAGCTGATTCTCAAGGAAGGCTGAAGGAATCTATTGGCAGCACGGGAACCGGAACTGGACCTGCAAATGCAGACAGGGCCATGAGAACACTCAAGCTTGCAAAAGAGATCGATTCACTTGCACTGTACCTTGATGATATTCCTAATGCGGTTAATTTTGCACTCGAAAGGAAAGAACAAGTGCTGGTAGAAGGAACCCAGGGAACTTTTCTTTCACTGTGGCATGGTACATATCCATATGTTACATCAAAGGATGTGACGGCATCTGGAATATGTGCAGATGTAGGAATAGGTCCAAAAAGTGTCGACGAGATTGTAATTGTTTTCAAATCATTTGTCACTAGGGTGGGAGAAGGCCCGTTGAAAAATGAAATAAGTCAAGAGAAGGCCATAGCAAAAGGATGGCAAGAGGTTGGTACTGTCACAGGTAGGCAACGAAGAGCAGCAGAATTTGATTTTGAACTTGCAAAACGATCTATAATGCTAAACAGTGCGACGCAAATTGCAATCACAAAGCTTGATGTGGTATATCCTGAATGTGCTCACATGCAATCATTTTCTGACCTCAGCTCACCTGCCAAATATTTCATAAAAACTATTGAAGATAAACTGAAGGTGCCTGTAACCTTGATTGGAACTGGTCCTGAAGTCAAT
>JBOGRA010000062.1:0-10566 GCA_050749325.1 Nitrosotalea sp.
CAATACCATAAATCGCCAACATGATTATGGATATTATTGACATCGTGAGAGCAGCTTTTAGAGCCATAGCCTAGCTAACTTTGGAGAGGTAATAAACTTTCAATGCATTTGTACTAGTTAAAAATGCCAGTTTTGTTTAATGTATTGTTCTAATGAAATTAAAGATAATGTCGCCGTACACGAGTTGAATGATGAACCCAAAAGTAATGTAGATCATGTATGGGATGGCAGGTGTTACCCAGGTATCTTTAGACGAACAGAATTCCGCATTATCGGCATTTTTTAGCGAAAAATCAAACCTCCTACTGGGACCCTCGCGTTTTTCAATTGAAAAACTAAACTTTGGATTTTTTGTCTTGTAACCTAGAAATAATGCAAGTATCTTATTACGTTTGGTTTCACCGCCCAACCCATCAAAAATATTTTCATGTTTTGCTAGAGATATCAAATTTCTTGAAATATTGAAAAGAATTGGCATTATGGAAAGTATCACCGAGTTGGTCAATACAGTAAATGGTGTGATCAGTCCATTTGAAATTGAAAACTCTGGAACTAAAGCGGCAAGTACAATAAGTCCAAATGCATCGGCGCCTCCAAAAAAACCCAACCTCCAAACTACCAGTACAACAGGCGCAATAATTAGAGAAATGCCTACGTTTGTGAGCAAATGTGTCATATCTGATGCAAAGAAAATCAAAACAACAGATACTCCACCAAATATGACCCACAAAAAATCACCAATTTCCCTATTTCTGAGATCTGAATAAGTAGCATAACCAAGCATGGATGTAGCTAAAATCACTCGTATACTGTCAACACTACCTTCCAATACCATTAGCAATGAATCATCAGATCCCTCATAAATCAAGAGATCTCAAAATTATTTACCGAGTACCTGAAATATTTGAAGCTAAAAGAATGATTGGTAGATGCAAAATGGAAAAATCTGAACATATTGTTCAAAAATTCAAGTTTATTGCAATATACAGTTAAATTTCAATCAGTTGAATTGAACATATATGTTATAAATTTTATGTGCGTACCTGATTTTCACCAACTTCGTGATAAACAACCGAATCATTACAATCAAGCAAATGCCTGTAATTGGATGTATTTCGAGACAAAAACACGTCGCGTTTATAATTTATGGTAAAATATCATTCATCAGTGATGAATTGAGGGGGCAATTAGATATAGATCTGCATTTAAAAGTAAACCCCCACAATTCAATCCTGTATTAGTTAAAATGAACCTATTAGGCGGTGTATGTATTTTACAGATAAACACGTTGATCAGAAATCCAAACATATGATAACATAATTCTGGGCATTATCTTCATAATAAGGAGATTTCAATTTTGACTAGCAAATTATTGCATTTACATCATTATATAACGATGAAAATAGTTCTAAATTTTGTGTAAAAATAACAATCAAGGCCACATTTTTTTCGCTGTTTTTTACAATAATGTTAGATTGACGTTTGTTTATTTTGTACAAACATCTTCTCATATTCCTCATATTGTTGTAAACTAATGAGATGAATTCGTGTTTGTTCTATTGCTTTGACAATTCTGTTCCTGAAGTCAAGAGTGATAGACTGCTTATTATCGCATTTGAGCAGATCTTTTTATATACTAATATTGATCAGATCGGGTCTCCAATGATCTACATGACAAAATTGGTACCTAGTCATAACACTACTAAATTCATGCCTAATTCTCATTACTGTGAAAATGCGAGTATACATAAAATGCATGTAACACAGGTTCTAACAGTCACAACTACTGGAGTAAACAAGATTTGAGCATCGAGGACCAGATTTCTACACTTAAGTATTTTGGTTTGGAAGGAGAGGATGCAAAAATTTACTTGGGATTGTTGAGAACAGGAGAAGTAACAGTTGGCAGTTTATCTGCAAAATTAGATGTGGATAGAGGAAAGGCATACAGAGCCTTGAACAAACTGAGAAATCTTGGGTTAATTACAACTACGCTATCCAATCCTACAATATGTAAAGCAGTAGACCCACAAGAGGCATTAAAAAACATAATCCAGAAAAAACAAGACGAGATTGTAACAATGGAAAAACTTTCAAGGCAACTAATTGCAAACTTGAACGAATTAAAAAGACCCACACCTGCGACTGAATTATCTTCTTTTTCCATAATACAAGGACGATCAAATATTTATTCTCGAATAGGTAAAATGATATCTGACTCTGTAGATGTCATATATATTGTGACCACCATAGAAGACATCATGAGAATGTATCACACTGCCATACCTGAAAAGATAAAAGAACGTATCAAAAAAGGCGGTGAAGTGAGAATAATAACAGAGATTGAAAATAAACAATCCATCCATCTTGTTAATAGATTGGGAGCTAGTGAAATCCGACTTGGAAAGCTTCCCTCTAAAGGAAGAATTGTTGGAGAGAAAGACAAACAGATAATCATGTCAGGATCAATGAAAGGTTCCATGGATCTAAACGATGATTCGGATTCGATTGTTCATACAAATTCCATAGAAATAGTCAACAATATACATAGTCTATGCTCCCACTTGTGGAAAAAATCAAAACCTCTAGAAGTGGCATGTCAATCGACCTGACAGCGTTCTTTTTTGCAGATTAATTTAGTTTATTAATATCATGCAGTGTAATGTCTAAAATTCGTTCAAAAAAACAACACAGCATCTTATATGAGAATTTTCTTTATCAAAACATGTATTGAGAAGGTTATTGATAATAGTAATTCTCATTGTTAGTCTTGCTACAGTTAAATCATATGCTGAAGATACATCTACCTTTGGAATTAGACTCATACCAAATAAGATGATTGAAAATTCCAGCGGAGTTTTGGAGGTATACGCACTTTATAATGGACATGTGTTTCCTACACAAATTCAAAACATGATATTTTCCTCTACCGATTCTGCCATAGTTCAAGCTGATGGGGTGGAAGATAATAGTACAAGTTTCATAACACACATAAAAATCAGCGCAAATAATCCTGGTACTGCAAACATAGTACTTGCAGCACCAGGTTTTTCATCTCAAGAATTTCCCGTTACAGTATACAGCGACAAAGCCGCACCAACCAGCTTACTCATTAAAGCTACCCCGACAACTTTCTCGACATCAGGACCAAAAGCTGGTTATATCTCTGTGGAAACTGTCAACTCTGGCGGAGTTCCAACTCCCGTATCTTCAGACACTCCAATACAACTAAGTGTATCAGATAGCAGTATTGCAAGTTTAGCCAAAGACTCGATGGTGATAAAACAAGGCTCATACTTTGCTACAGAAGAATTTGCAGTCACAAAGCCTGGCAATGTTCAGATATCTGCATCGGCACCTTCAATGCAGCCTGTATCGACATCACTTAAGATCAACAATGATGCTGTACCATACACAATTCAAGTTTATGCATATCCGCCAATAGTTAATGTAAATAAAGACGCTGTATCATATGTCATAGTCCAATTACATGACTCTGCAGGAAACCCGATTATAGCAAAAAATGACATCCCTGTATCAGTTCAGATTGTAAATCTTGCAGACGCGACCTCGATTAATACAAGTGGTCAAAGTCCATTTGTACAGGTAAATGATGCACTTGTCATACCAAAGGGCTCTTACTGGGGGTATATTCCTGTTGAATTCACCGCCGGTGTGAACGCAACGTATAACGTAGATATTTCGGCTAAAGGCTATGGAATTAGTACAATCCCTGCCAGTACAACAGTTACAACAAGTATTACATCTACTACCGGTACAGCAGTGCCAGGTAGTACAACATCTGCAACTGGCACAAAAACTTCAACTAGCACAACATCTGCAAGTGGTGCAACAACCACTACAAGTACAACTACCACTACTGGTACAACAACCAGCGGTACGGCTACTGCAACCGGCACAACAACTTCAACTAGCACATTGACCTCAATCTGTGCGCTAACTCCTATTGCAACCTCCACATCACAAGTTCAAATTGTGGCTGTCTCTCAAAATTATGTTTTAGATAACAAGACACCGTGCTTTTATCCGCTTCCAATTCTTACAACAGGAAACAGTGAACTGATTGGAGTTTTGGCCTTGAAAGATTCATCAGGATACCCAGCACTTGCAAAATCTGACCTGCCATTTCAAATTGATTCATCGGACGCATCTACAGTATCCATACCTGATGTAAAAATGGGTTATGGAAATCAATCTGCCCTTGTCTTTGCCCAAGTTGGTAATGCGGCAAATCCAGTAACACTAAATGTTGTCTCAAGCAGTCCTCAACAAGTAATGCCGATTGTTGCATCTACCTCTCAGGCAACATCTGGATTGGTGGCTGGTTCATTACTGTCAACCGTTTTGTCTAATACGCAATTCCCGCTAGCGATTTATGCTGTAAATAATGGTGCACTTGGTTCATTCAAGAATGATTTTACCGCATTGATCTCTCCGCAAGAAACAATTTCACCAATACAACTGACCGTTACAAAAAATGATCCGATATTTCTTACTGCTGAAAAACTGCTTAAAAGTGGATCGCAAAACATTGCAATCACAACGCCTAACTACTCATCGAGTTTCACAGTGGTAGGTGCAGCATCCAAGCCAAATGATATACTGCTTGGTTATCCAGACCAAATTTTTTCAAATGACACCTCTTTATTTTCAATTGAGTTGTTAGATGACAAACAACTTCCCATATTGGCTGACAAAGATATTAACGTCGAGTTAGTTTCAAGTAATGATTCAGTCATACTGCCGCCATCGAATATAAACATCTCGAAAGGAAGCTACTACTCCAATTTTGATGTAATTCCAAAGATACCTGGAAGTACCACCATATCAGCAATAGCAAACAACTTACCACTTGCAACATACAATGTTAATGTCGACAGCATGTCACCTACTATAACCGTCAAGTCACCAAAAACTGTTCTACCTGAAGAAACGTTTTTTGCCAACATAACGGCGCAAAGATACGGCAAGCCCCTTCCAGATATGAATGTAAATTGGAAAGCAGTTGGAGCAAGCATACAGAACTTTGACCGCACAACTAACCAAAACGGGGTTGCCAGCATATCGCTCATGCCAAACTCTACAGGAGTAATTAGCCTTAATTCTGTTGTATCAGGCTCTGGATTCAATCCTGCGGAAATCAAAGACTTGATTAAAATAAATTCAACCCAAGTCGTAACAAATAGCACTAACACTACATCGACATCTACACCATCAGGTTTCAAGTCGTTCAAAATCAATGGAATAGATCCTTTACCTTTCGCAGTGATTGGAACAATAGCAGCTGGTGGAATTCTAATGAAGAAGAAAAATATTCATTTGTTAAAGAGAAACTCGGTCAATACAACTAACATAAAAAAATAGAATTGAAAATCAATTATGGCATACCAGCGATGCTTCAAGTATATTGTAAGTAATTTCTCTGTTGGTACAATAAAATCAGACACAAGTCTGTTCAATATGAACATACTAGAAAATATCATTCTAATTCTTCAATAGAAAAACATGTTTCAGATAATCGCTACAAGTGTGGGCTGTCAGCGTATTTTGGTTGTGATTTAAAATGAATGTTGGTTTTATGTTTAAATTGAAGAATAAATTGCGTTGTAATAAGATCATTAAAACATCCAAAGAACATATATTATTTCCATCTATCAACAACCAAAAAAATCTGCATCTAAGTGAATGCACGATAGAGGACATATTACCGCATTTGCTTGTATATTCATCAATGGCCACCATAGAAAGCAAAGAAAAGATGTGGGTCGCCACTTCTATGCTTGTTAGATTTCTTGAAACATTTACAAATAATTTGGTTGTAATGGAAAACGATATTCCGGTTGGGATGCTTGGTGGACAAGAAGTCATCAAAGAGTTTTCAAAAAAACCAGATCATTCATTCTTCTCGGATCTAACGGTCCACAATGTAATGAATAGGAATTTGTATGTAGCGTCTCCTGCTACCAAAGTTAATGATTTACTTAAAAAAATGCAGCACATACAAAGAGATTTTACTTTGGTTCAAAATGAAGACGGTAATTATTCTACTATTTCGGCAAGACGTTTGTTAGAAGCAGGTGTATTATGTGATACGCCCATGAAGGTTTCTGATATGCCTCTCAAGTTAATTCCTACTTTTAATCGGGGTGATACTATTGGTACGATCATAGCCCAGATGATTCAAAACGAAACGGAAATTTTAGTGTTGGAAAACACTCCTCAATTTGTTAATCCTCAGACAATATTTGAAAAAATTATAGAGTTAAATTATCTTGAAAATGTTACCAATTTTTTAGAATTGAAATCAACATCGCTTAATCTAAAAAATGGAAAAATAATTTCTGAAAATACCCGGATACCAGACATGTGTAAAATTATGTTAGGAATGAAACATTCTTTTGTCATGACGCTAAACAATGTCTTGACTCCATGGGACCTTATCATGGCATTAAGTTAGGTGAATGGATTTGACTAAAAATAAGGAGTTGCCTTTGTAAAATGCAAATAGATAAACAATCATCTGGTAAAATAAGATCCATTAAACAACTAAACTTACAATTATCCTCACTTACAAAAGAATTCAATAAGACAACAGAACAATTACAATTGTTAGAGATTCACGATTATATTGATTCTGATCAATCATTTGGTAATGATATCAATCCAGAAGAAATTAGTGATCTGATTAGAAGACAGAATGAAATTTCACACGAAATTATTACAGTAAAGAAGAAAATACAAAAACTCAGTGCCAGAACAATATTGAAAGCAGAATTAATAATATTGCCAATACTTGCAATTCTGTTATTTTATGGAGTTAGTGATTACTATCAGACAAACCCTGTAGATTCCCCGAGCAATATGAAAACACGATATTCGATCGAGAACCTTCAAGGACAAACTGGTGCCACCAACGAATACTGGAATATTGTCCAAGGTACGTCACTGACAGTGAGCATAATTAACTCAGTTCAGATAAATCCTGAAAAAATCAATATTGTTAAAGATGCCATTCTTTCATCTGATACCTTATACATAGACAATTCCTTACTAGGCAAGTCTCCATCAGATGGGAAAACTGAATATTTTAAGGGTTGGAAAGGTGCTCTAAGCACAATACCAAATACTAAATTTTATGTTCCAACTAACTTTAACATCGTAGAATCTAGCGATGGACCCGGTCAAATTGTCATAATTTTATCCAATCTTGAAGATCCAGATGGATATTTTGGGTACACCAGATCAATTGTAGACAATTCGCAGATCTTAAAATCTTTTATCACAATATATGGTGCAGATAAACTTACAGCCAATCAACTTGCAACAATAGTAAGACATGAATTTGGTCATGCGTTGGGCCTTCCATATACAAGCGATCCGCAAGATCTCATGCATGCTACAATTAAAACAGATTACCCATACATATCAGGGTGCGATATAGCGGCCATGCACTCATTATATGACAACACTAATAACGGATTTTGTAATACTGAATAGGACGACATCAAAACTTACAACACATATACCATGCAATTGTTAGAATCATAATTCTAAAAAGTTCTGCCCTTTTGCAGTCTGCATAAAACATCAAAATATGCCTTTATTTGTGCATGTGATGGATTCATCTCTTTAATTACAGATACATCTACATTTAGCTTTTCTAGTTGCGAGTAAATTTCTTTATCTTCAATAGTATCAGCTAATGCTTGCAATGAAAATGGTTTTTTCATTATTTCAGTGATTTGTCCTAATTGCTTTATCGAATCCAGAAAAGTTTCTTGCACATAACCGGAAGCAAATATTATTCTTTGATGTGGATTTACTGCCAAGATTTCTTTTGCCACTTCAATACCGTTTTTTTTAGGCATTTGATAGTCTAAAACCACGGCATCAAATGGAGGGACGGAATTATCTGCTATTTGTTGTTCAGATTCAGTTAGGTATACTTTGAGGCATTGTTCCCCGTCTTTGCAAATTATTACACTGTGACCTTTTTCTTCAAGAGTACATTTGTATTGGTCCAAGAGATCAGGTTCGTCGTCAGCTATGAGTATCTCCAACATGAACTCTTAGATGTAACCGTATATTTTATTTGTGGGGTTTGTTCGGTTTACACAAACATGTGTTAATTTACCTGACAATACATTCATGATTTAAGTACTGGGACCTAACTATCATTCCCAACATCATAGGTTCCCAGTCCTTTTTTTCACACAATATGGCTAAATTGGCATGTTTTTCACTTATGAACATACAATCAATTAACTATGTTTCATAGTGCCAAAATACATGAGAAAAGGCCTGTACGCCCTAGTATTAGCAGGAGCCATAACAGGTATTTTTTCCATCCAATATGCCGCGGGTTCAATGTCAAACATAAATGTAGGATGGGGAAGTAGCGGGATTGCGATAAATCCGACAACCGATAAAATATACATTACCAGCTATGTGTTTAGTTTTGTTACAGTCATAGATGGCTCAGTAGATAAAACAATAACTAACATACCCCTTGATCAGAATGGGCTTCTAGTTGGTTCTGGATCTGCACACATAGATATCAATCCACTTACAAATATGGCTTATGTTACTAATCGATTCTCAAATGAAGTCTCAGTAATAAATGCGGATACCAACAAGATTGTAACAAACATACATGTACAAAGCAGTCCGTGGGGAATAGCAGTAAATCCTTCAACTAATCTAATCTATGTTACAAATTTGATATCTAATTCAGTATCAGTCATTAACGGATCTGATAATTCCGTATTGACAAATATACAGGTAGGAAATGGTCCGTGGGGAGTGAAAGTGGATCCTTTTACCAATAGAATCTATGTGCCAAATAGTTTATCAAATTCTCTTACTGTAATTGATGGCAACACAAACAAAATAATTTCTACCATACCAGTAACTGGAGGCCCATGGGAAGTTGCAGTAAATCCAATCAGCAATCTGATCTATGTGACTTGCTGGAATTACGGTTACATATCAGTAATCAACGGTACTACAAATAGACTGATAACATCCATACCAACCATGACTGCCTCATCAGCAATAACAATTAATCCAATTACCAATAGGATATACGAAGCTAATGAACAAACAGGAACAATATTTGAGATAGACGGGAAGTCAAATAAGATATTGGATGAGATCAATTCAGGTGTATCATCTAGAAATATTGCTGTAAATTCTCTTACTAACAAACTCTATGTGTCTAGTCTTTTCTCAAGCAATGTTGTTTCAATCAATCTAGCCAATCCGAATTCTTTTCCTCATATGTCACCCACAAATCAAACCAATATTTCACATCCTGAAATATCCGCGGATAATAATACTAAACTCCACATTACAGCAGATCAACTACAACAGATCATTGGCAAAAACTCTACGTTTGGTATAACTCCGCAAGAACTCCAAGAAATAATGGGTAAGAATGCTACTCTCAATATGACGCAAGCACAGGTCCAACGACTCAATGGAGAGTCTGTCAGTAACATGTCATCAAATGAACTCTCCTCAAATAACAACACATTGAACATAACTCCGCAAGAACTCCAAGATACATTGTATGGAAATTCTACAATCAATAACAGTACAAATACATCATTTTCAAGAGCAGATTCAGAAAATCTTACCAATTCATTGAGCAAATTTGTAAACCAAACAAACAGCACCGCGCAGGGAAATGATTCTAGTCTAAACCTTCTGTATGTTACATGTACTATTAAAAAAACGGACGTTGGCAAGATTTTTGAGAATTCTTCAATACCGTTATCCGATTGTAAAATTAACGAGTAAATCATGCGTTTTTGATAAACATTGATTTTTACTGTTGATGTTGCTCACAAGCTTATTCAATTTGCGCAATCAATCGTTTTTAAACTATGGCTTGCATTATTTAGTATCAACGGTTGGAACAGAGCATCTCATTCTGTTTCAGCCAGTAGATGTGATGAAATGTATTCAGACATAGAAAAAACCCAATTGCAAATATCACTCATATCGAACATTATCACACACATTGTAAGAGAAACAGCATTGATTACAAACTATGACCTTATAAAAATAGAAATTTCCAATAAAAAAAGAAAAGAATTAGAATCTTTGACGAAGGTTTATAAAAAATTAAAACAGAAAATTAATTGTAATACAAAATCTAATAAACTATCTATAGAAACAGAATTTGGATTATGTAATTTTTTCTACAATACAGGAAATTATGATGATGCACTTGAACAAATAGAAAACATAATAAAATTACAGCCCAACAATACAAAAGCAATTTACTGTAAAGTAATCATTCAAAAATCTTCGGGCAAACTTGAACAAGCAATAGCATCCTGTGAAAGAATATCTGGTATAGATTGTTACAATATTGATGCAGTATGTACCAAAGGCATGCTGCTTTCAGAAATGACAAGACGGGAAGAGGCGATAGAGTGCTTTGATAAGGTATTGAGTATAAATCCAAGTTACGTGTTAGCCCTATACCACAAAGGCATGCTGCTTTCAGAAATGACAAGACGGGAAGAGGCGATAGAG
>JBOGRA010000063.1:0-10448 GCA_050749325.1 Nitrosotalea sp.
TAGCAACACTGGAACCTCTAGTGGAATCGCATCTGGTACAAATTCCACTTCCTCTACATCATCTCTTGTTTCCAACTCCACCAGTAATTCAAATTCAACCCAGTCTTCTACAACAAGCACGACACAATCAACTCCGAGTAATCAAACCTCATCTAGTGCTGGAACTGCGTTAAATGAAACACAAACAAACAACACGACTCTTACTTCATCAAATTCTACTAATGTAACTTCAACTAGCAATCAATCTACTTCACAGACAAGTTCAGAATCATCTACTCCAGTACCAGTAGAATCATCTGGTTCTAATTTGGGCTCTGACTCGATAACCATGATTGCTCCAACAACAACCAGTTCACAAACCACATCTTCAGCCAGTAATCAATCAGTGATATCACCAAGTATTACAATCTCAGGTATAATCAACTCAACTGTAGTATCATCACCAATAGTCTACACTGGTGCTCCGATCTTACCTCCAGCGCTCTTGCTAACTAACGACCAAACATACTATGCCTATGGCGATGTTGTAACATTGCAGGTAGCATTGCCTAGCACGAGCCTTCAAAATATCGCAATTGTAGTATCAGATCCGACAGGAAACGACATTGTATCAAGGACAATAACTACAAACGAGAACGGAACAGGCGAGCTACAGTTCAAGATTCCATCCAACTTTCAGACAGGAGTCTACCAAGATATCGCAACAGCACTAGTTGATGGAAAAAACTATACCAACTCTACAACATTTAATGTAATCAAAACACATGGAATATCGATAGATTCGGTTCAACTAATTAGTCAACAGGGTAATCCTGTCTCTATGCTAAATGAAGGCCAGAACAACTTTGTTCAGGTCTCAATCTCTTCTGGCGAGACAATGCCTACACTTCTTACTTTGAATCTCTTTGACACCAATCAGAGTAGTATTGGTACAGCATCTATCAAGTCCACTATAAACCCCGGAGACTCTCAGATGACGCTCTCTTTTTTCATACCTCCTAATGCACAAGTGGGAACCGCAGACATATTCACTGATGCATATTCTGATTGGCCAAGTAATGGAGGAACTCCTCTTACTACAGAATCATGTCTCTCTTCCAGCCTAGAGAATCCTACTACACTCCCAGTCTCGTACCGGCCAACTCCTCCACAAACTTGTACACAGCATCCACAAAACCTGACTGGAACAACTCTGGTATCTACTGCGTCAGCCAAGATGACAAATGCTCAAGCACAGGTTATGTTGGGTGTTGTCATACAAAACGATAGCATGACGTTTATGAGTCCAACCCAAGCACAACTTTTAGCGCTTGCATATCAAAACGGTACTGCGGCAAACGCTGGTGACCAATCAATCGCACTAGTAAACCTCAATCTTGCTGCACTCAACTCCACCGGCACTGCATCTAATCTAACTAGTTCTGGAAACGTAACACAGTTTACCACGCTAGTGGGCCCATCTCTTCAAAATGATCCTATGGCACAAAAGATCTTGCAAGAGATTCAAACATCAAAGCAACAGGTGGCAAACATAATTGGAAATGAAACAGCCGCAACAATCAACAATCAACTGGTGCAACAGCAAAGAGTAGCTGCCGCAAGCCAGCTCAAGCAAGACCTGACAGCGCTTCAACAAGCCAATGCTGCCAATACTCCTAGTGCAGCTTATTCTTCCTTCCTTGCTACGATGCCAGATAACAGTACACAGGGAGTCTTTGAGGGCGAATTTAACTTCATGCAGCAAAGAGTAGCTGCTGCAGATGCAGCCATGCAAAACGTACTCAATAATGGTGGAAGCTTGGACCAGGCAATGCAAACATTTGACAACTATGCAGCAGTAAACCACGCCCAAGTCGTGCAAATAAACAACAATCTCAACGTAGAGTATGGCCTTGCAAACAGTGCTGTACAGTCATGTTTTGACAGCAATGGTGACCTGACAGTTGTTAATGGAGTAAATCCATGTATTACAAACTTGGAGAGCAACTCTACCAATGGAATACAGATAACATCAGTACAACCAACTGACCAAAATGGAAACCCCGTCTCGACATTTACCAGAGGCCAGGACGGCTATGTCAGGATAAATATTTCATCAAGCTATACTGTTCCAACTCTTGTAACTATAGACATCTTTGATTCAAACCTTGACACCTTGGGTACTGGCTCAGCACAATACACGATAAACCCTGGTACTTCAGAAGTAGTAATTCCATATTACGTACCCGCACAATCATCTACAGGCCTTGCTAGCATATACGCTAACGTACTCACTGCCTGGCCAAATAATGGAGGCACATCAGAATCTCATGAATTATCATATTTTGTAGGACTCTTGTAGGTATGACCAATTGAAAACATCATCACTACTTGCAATGGTTGCCTTGTCTCTGGTAACACTTGCTATACCAAGCTCCTATGCACAGCTAGACAACGAATCAATTACTATAAGCACATCTAAGAGTGCGTATGGTCCAGGAGACACAGTGAACCTTACAGGTTTGGTCAATGAAGGAAACCCAGGTCAACTTGTTGCCGTCCAAGTAAAGGATGCAAAGGGAAACTTGATTCTAATTCGAACTGTACAGGCAGATCAGAATGGAAACTTTAACCTTCAGTTCAAGGTACCGCTTACCGCTTCTCCGGGTAACCTGAACATAATGGCTAGTGCGAGAATTAATGGATTTGTTATCACTCAAAGTAAAGATACAACGACTCCCGTGCCAGAGTTTCCAGCATCTGGGGTTGTACTTGCCGCAAGTATTGCATCACTTCTTATTTTTTATGGAATAACATCTAACCTAGGGCTAAATGGCATAACACAAAAACTGGGTGGAACAAAATGAAGTCACTACATCTTTACATTATAATGGCAATAGGCGTTGCAGCCATTGTAACACTTGGAGCAACTATATCACTCTCTCCTCATACATTCAACCTGAACCATAACTATCAATCAAACTCTACGGATACCCAGTCATCTATGCTCTCGCTTAGCGTATCTGTGAATTCTACTGAAATAAAAGTAGGACAGGGGATTGCAATGGACATTGCACTTGACAATACATCACCTAACACTTTGGTTCTCAATCCGCAGCATAACTGGCCACTAAGGAAATGGAGTATGGGACCATGTCTATTTCATTTACCATTTGGTATGGCACTATTACAGGGAAACTATTCCATTGATAACATGACTGAGGGCGAGCGTCTGCCATTGTATCCAAGCGGTGTTTACATGTGCAGGACAATAGATATAGACCACTTTATCTTCCAACCTTCCAGTAACAAGGCAACAATTGAGATTAACGACACAAACTATCCAGTAACAATGCAGTATAATCTTGCGTTTAACGGATTTTATCAAGGACAAAAATTCCAGCCATTTACACAGGGAATGTATACAGTGATAGGCGAAGATAGGTGGGGTCACGTCTCTATCCACCATTTCATGGTAACCAAATAGACAACCAGAGGTTGTCACTCTACAGTTAAGAAAATTTACCATTTTTTATACGTACCAGATGGATTGACACCATATGATGGAATTAACTTATGCGTTGGCATTTCTGGCAAACTGCATTCATAGTTGCGTTGGTTGCTAGTCAGAAAAATAATTCTAGAATGCTCTAAAACCTACTGGCCTGCACAATTCCGGATGTTCTCTTAGGTACATAATTTTTTCCAGCGTTTGCTGCTTCTCTTGTGGAAATATTCCACCTATTGGATACGCATTGGATCCATGGTTGGCTCGGAAAATTACCGGAGTCTTGGGTTCAATCTTGCTCACAAGGGACTCTAGCTCGTCTAGCGCATCAGAGTCGTCAATTGCCAGAAAAGGTTCTTTGAACTTGGTAAGGAACTCTTCGCGTATTCCTTTGTCCAGATGCAAAGTCAGGGCTCCCACATAATGAGGAGAGGTCACGCTGAGGATCTTTGCAGTATCTTCAATGTGTTGTTTTGAGTAATTTTTTCCGCCAAGGCCCAGAATCACCATGCATGATATGGTGTAGCCAGAGTCCTTTGCCTTTTGGCATGCCTTTATGATTGTCTGGCTGGTTGCACCCTTTGTTATTTTTTTCAGTATAATGTCAGAACCGGTCTCTATACCTATATAGAACATGGTAAGCCCAGCGTCGTAAAGTTTTTTCAGGTCCTCTGTAGATTTTTCCAAAATATTTTTTGGCATGGCATAGCACGAGACTCTCTCAAGGTTTGGAAACTTGCCTTGTATGTAATCTAAAATCTGTAGCATTCTTTCTGTTGACAGGTTCAGAGCATCGCCGTCTGCAAGAAATATTCTTGTTGTTTCAGGCATGTGTTTTGAAGCAAGATCGATCTCCATCTTTATCTCATCCCATGACCTCTCTTGGTATTCTTTTGTTCTATACATGTCACAGTATGAGCATTTGTTAAACGAACATCCAAGCGTTACCTGAAAAATAAGTGACTTGGCCTCTGAAGGAGGCCTGTACAAAGGGTAATCATAGTTTAACATTACGCTCGATTATGGCACCATCCACTTTATCAGTTATTCTTTTGACCTCTGCCTTTCTTCCATCTTGATGGAAAGAAGACATTGACGCTATCTTGCTACGATATTTCTCTTTATACAGAGCTCGGCATGATCTACAGCAAAAAAATCTCTCAAAGCTGGCAAATTTGAGTGCTGTGGGTTTGCCAGCGACAGGCCCATGACAATAATCACAGGTTATCTTTACTCGAACGGAGCTGCCAAGTTTTATGCTGTTCTCTTTAATTGACTGTACTTTTATGTGACCTAGTTCTGAACAAGTCTTGTTTTCTAGCTTGTCTAGGTTTAACGTTGGAAAAATGCCTTTGATAAGACCCACATTTACAAGCCTTTGATATCTTGCCTTTACAGTAGGGGTACTCACCTTTATCTCACGCGAGATCTGCCTGAACGATTTTCTTCCATCTTTGAAAAGTGATCTGAGTATTGCAGTATCTATATTATCTAATTTGTAAGGCATATGTTACTTGTATTTGCTGGCAGTTATGTAAATTTAATCTTGGCCCTTCTTTGGCTTCCATTTCTTTAGCAGTAGAGAATTTGTCGTTACTGATACTGAGCTTGCAGCCATGGTAAGACCTGCAAGTGCGGGATAGAGAAATCCAAGACCGGCTACGGGAATGAAAATTATGTTGTATGCGAATGCGTAGAAGATATTTTGCCTTATCTTGTTTACCGTCTTTTTGCTAATCTCAATTGCAGCAACGACATCCTTGAGGTCATCGCTAACAAGAACCACATTTCCTGCTTCTATTGCAATATCGGTACCACTACCTATTGCTATGCCGATGTCTGCCTGAGTCAGTGCAGCTGCATCATTTATGCCGTCTCCTATCATTGCGATCTTATTTCCTTCACGCTGTAGCTGCTTTATCACATCAACTTTCTGTGAAGGAACTACGTTTGCAATTACCTCGTCTATCGATAGTTCTCTTGCAATTGTCTTTGAGGTTCTTTCATTGTCTCCAGTTAGCATTACCACTTTGATTCCAATCTTCTTCAATGCCTGTAAAGCCCCTTTAGCGCTCTTCTTTGGGGTGTCGAGCAACGCAATTATGCCAACAAGTTCTTTGTCAAGCGCAACCAACACGACCGTCTTTCCTTCCTCTTGTAATGTTTTCATGGGCTCTTCTACAGGTTTTACATCAATACCACTGTCTTGCATGAAATCTGCACTTCCTACAAGAATGCTGTTCTTGTTGTAGACTGTCTCAACTCCTCTTCCTGGGACTGTAAAGAACTCTGTTGGCTCGTCGATTTTTAATCCAAGTTCACTTGTTTTCTGCACTATAGACTTTGCAAGTGGATGCTCGGAATTCTTTTCGGCAATTGCTGCAAGCTCGAGCATTCTGTTGTTGTCGCTGCTTATACCATTACTGCCTTCTGATGCCGGCGCTATCTGTTTTAGAGTTATCAGATCGGTAACATGCGGAGTACCTTGTGTTAACGTTCCTGTCTTGTCAAAGACTGCAACCTTGATCTTACCAAGCATCTCAAGAGCTTCACCTCCCTTGAATATCACTCCATTTTGAGCGCCCTTACTCATGCCAACCATAACAGCTGTCGGTGTTGCAAGACCCAAGGCACATGGACATGCCACAACAAGTACAGCTACAGCTGGAATCATAGCTGTTGCAACAAGATGCGCACCTGCAGGAGTAACAACGTACCATGTTAGGAAGGTAGCAAGCGCAATACCAATCACAATAAATGCAAAGTATCCTGCTACCTTGTCAACCAGTCTTTGCATCGGGGGCTTTTTCCCCATTGCCTCCTCTACGAGTTTTACAACCTGAGCCAGCATTGTATCATTGCCAACCTTGGATGCCTTTACTACAAGCATACCTTCTTTGTTTACGGTTCCACCTATCACTTCGTCGCCTGGTTTTTTCTCAACAGGCATGAATTCTCCGGTAATCATGGACTGGTCCACGGCAGAATGTCCATCGAGCACGACACTATCAACTGGAATCTTCTCGCCTGGTCTTACAACAATCACATCTCCCGGTTTGAGTAGCTCTATTGGAATCTCTAACTCTTGTCCGTCTTTCTTGATCCTCGTGTTCTTGGGTTGAAGTTCAAGCATCTTTCTGATTATCGATGATGCCTTTCCTTTTGTTTTGTTTTCAAGATATTTTCCTAAAATTATGAAAGTTATCACAACTGATGCGGCATCGTAGTATATGTTGTGCCATGATGGTATAGGAAACGTATTGAGCACGCTGAATAGGTATGCTGCAGTGGTTCCAGTGATGACAAGTGTATCCATGTTTGCAGACTTCATTTTGGCAATTCTATATGCGCCAACATAGAACCTTCTTCCAGTTACGAACTGGACTATACTTGCACATGCAAAAATTATGTAGGCAGCCGTAGCAGTTCCGGCCAAAGGCACAAACGAAAGATATTCAGGATAACCAAGAATCATGATTGGAATCGTGAACGCAAGTCCAATTAGGAATAATTTCTTGAGTTTCCTTGCCTCTACCTCTTCTGCCGATGCAGAGAGATCCTCGCTTAGTATTTGATAGCCACTTTTGTTGATGGTTTGCCTTATGTCAGAAAGGGACAACAGAGCTTGGTTGTATTCCACTAGGACCTGTCCATTTCCAAAATTTACTGAGGCGTTCTTTGCACCTTCTAGCTGTTTTAACCTGTTTTCCAATTTATCCGAGTCGCTAGAATCTGTCATGTTTCCTATCTTGATTGACAGTTTTTCATAAACTACTTTGTACCCGGCTTCCTGCACTGCACTCTCTATTGTAAAAAGATCTACTGATGAAGGATCAAATTCTAAAGTTGCTTTTTCTACTGCAAGGTTGACTTCACATTTCCTTACACCTTTCAATTCCATAAGATGATTCTGAATAGAGTTAACGCATCCTGCACAGTGCATGCCGCCTATCTTAAGCACTGTTTTTTCCAATTGCTTAGTTTTTTCCATGTTATAATTAACTGGACATCATACTTAACGCCTGAACTTTACAATTGTAAAAAACCATAAAGATGTTTTAATTAGATAGTGGTACAGGAAGGCATACAATGCCAGCAGATCCATATGCAAAGCGCCTTCTCTGGTTTGTGTTCATGGGCTCAAGAGGCGGATTGAACCGGATGAGAATCATATCTGTCATACGCAAAAGACCTCTCAATGCAAACCAACTGGCAAAAGAGTTGGGTTTAGACTACAAGGCGATACAGCACCATATTGGGGTGCTTGAAAAAAATAACCTCATAACGCATATAGGAGAAAAATACGGCACGACTTATTTCATATCTACATTTTTGGAGGTTAACTTGGAGGCATTTGATGAAATTGTAACCAAATTGGAAAAAAGTAAATAAGCTTTGCAAGGCTGAAGTTTTTTGCAAATGGAATTCATAATGACTGTAAGCACAATTGTCTCAAGCACCAACATGGTAGTGTTGGGAATACTGATGGCGGTCTTCGGCAAGATGTATTCAAAAACAAAGGCACAGCTTCCGCTGGGCATGATATTTTTCTCAGGTCTGCTCTTTTTGCATAATGTAATCACGGTTTACGCATATTTTTCAATGATGGAACTTTACGCAGCAGCTCTTCTACCATATCTTTTGGCAGTGCATACCGCAGAGCTGGCAGGAATCTTGATACTATTAAAAATAACACTACAATAGATTTAGTTTATTTGTAACTAGAGCAAAGCCAACCTGTGAAACAGCAATACAAAGAATATCTAAGGCTTAACAAAAACATTCTACTTGGGTTTTCTGCATCAATTGTAATTTCCGCTGTAGTAGCCCAGTCCCTGTCAAACCAACAAAACTATGTTAACACAACAATAACTCTTGTTGTTGATTATATAGTATATTTCACAACCTTTGGTGCCCTGTTCTATCTTGACAACAAAAAAAAGTATGTGCTAGAGTCAGGTGAGGTTGATAGAGCAAACCTGAGAAGAGATCTAATAAAAATAATCTCATCGCTGGGAATAGGAGAAGTCATATATACAATTTCAAGATGGTCGCTGCAATATTACTTGCTGACAAATTCCTATGAGGCATATCTTGCATCTCTTGTGTCCCAAGCTGTCTCAACCTGTATCTATATGGCAACAATAAACTTGAGCGTCAAACTAATGAGGTTGTACAAGGATGGCGCTTAGCATATTTGTTGACGGTTCTGGTGGACCGGATTCAGGTTTTGGATTCTTTGTCAAGGAGACTGGCGAGTCATTTTACAAAAAGGAGCCTGGTATGACAAACAACCAAGCTGAATACATGGCAATAATTGCTGCACTGGAAAAATATCTCAACTCGCAAGACGAGATTGTAATATACAGCGATTCCAAAAATACTGTATCTCAGCTAAACCATGAGTTTGCAATAAACAACAGCCAACTACGAGTCCTTGCAATGGAGGCATGGGAACTTGTTGCAAAATGCAAGAATCTGAAGATAATATGGATTCCAAGAGCGAAAAATCTGGCAGGGAAAATGCTTGGAAGCTGAACCAAACCGCCTTTAGGTAACTGAAGAATCTCGGATAAGCTTATTATATATAACAATTTGAAACCATCTCGTTAAAATGACTGATTCTTTCTTTCTTTCTCCAAAATCAATTGCCATAGTTGGCGCATCAGACAAAGAAGGCAGTGTTGGCAGAGCGATCACATCAAACATTCTCAAGGGCTATACTGGTAAAATTTTTCCAATAAGCCCAACTCGAGAAACAGTCTTTGATAAAAAAGCCTACAAGAGCGTTCTAGATGTCCAGGAGGAAATAGACCTTGCAGTGGTAGTTACAAAAAACGACGTGGTACCTTTTGTCCTTGAGGAATGTGGAAAAAAGGGAATTAAGGGTGCAATCGTAATTACTGCTGGATTCAAAGAAGTAGACGAAGAGGGAGCAAAGCTTGAACGAAAGTTGGCAGGGATCTCAAAACAATACAACATTAGAATAATCGGACCAAATTGTCTTGGAGTTATGAATCTGGCTCCTCAAACAATGATGAATTCTACTTTTCTAAAGGTAACGCCCAAGTCTGGTGGAATTGCACTAGTTTCACAAAGCGGTGCTATCTGTGCAGCATTGGTGGAAGATGCCAGTGCACAAGGAATAGGATTTTCGGCTGTAATCAGTATGGGAAACAAAGTAGACCTAAACGAGGTTGACATGCTCAAAATGTTAGCAGAACACGATCAAACAAAGGTTATTGTCATGTATCTTGAAGACATGGCAAATGGAAGAGAGTTTCTCAATGTATGCAAACAAATCACAAGACTAGGCCAATCTAAAAAACCAGTTCTTGTTTTAAAGTCAGGACGAAGCCCGGAGGGTGCAAAAGCTGCCATGTCTCATACTGGCGCCCTCATGGGTTCTGACGAGATCTACGACGCTTTGCTCACACAGGCAGGTGCAATTAGGGTTGACACCATGGAGGAATTGTTTGACTATGCCACAGCATTTTCAAAGCAACCGCTTCCAACAAAAGGAGATCTAGTGATTGTGTCAAATGCAGGAGGGCCTGCAATTATTTCGACAGATGCATGCTCAAAACTTGGTATAAAGATGGCAAACATAGAAGACATTAGACCCCAGATTAACGCAGTTATTCCACCATGGGGCACATCAAGAAATCCTGTTGACATTGTAGGCGATGCAGATTACAATAGGTTTGACCATGTTCTAAATATAGTTCTGGCCCACAAAAACGTCGGCTCTGTAATTGCAATGTGCACCCCTTCGGCAACACTGGATTACAACAAGCTAGCAGAGGTTATAGTAAACGTTTCAAAGAAACACAACAAAACCATCTTGGCAAGTCTGATGGGTCTTGATGAGGGAATAAAGAACAAGGAAATACTTGCCGAAGGAGGTGTTCCTCATTACAAATATGCAGAAAGCGCGATTAGGGCACTGAAGGCCATGCTG
>JBOGRA010000064.1:0-10414 GCA_050749325.1 Nitrosotalea sp.
TGTACAATGCAAAGATGGACTTCAATTTATCATGAAAAAAGAAAATGGTCAATTTGCATGTGTCAAGATGGAAACGGCAAATGAATTATTTAATCGTGGTTGGGGGATTTATCCAGTCAGTATTCCAGATCATTGAAATTTAGAAAATGAAAACCATACAGATCTTAATAATTGCAATTTTGATAGCAGGAGGTGCGATATTGATGTATTCTACGGTAAACTTTGAGCTGGCAGAAAGACATTTTGAAGATGTGAGAAACGGTCTTGTTTGCAACAAGCCTGGAAGCAGCTGTCCAATGCCAGACTTTGACGGTCCAGCATTTTATGCAAAGACAGGTCTTGCCATGTTTTCTGTTGGAGCGGCCATGTCTTTATTCAAAGAAAGATCTAAACTGACAAGGCTGATTTTTGGAATAACCTCTGCTACTGCCGGGGCTCATGCACTGATTCTGGGCATCGTGGCGTATGCAGACGATTACAGTCACTTTGAATCTATGGTAAAAAATTGTTCCAATCATCCTTGCGCGGCCCCTAATGTTTTTGCCTACGTTGGGTATGTCCAGTTTTTTGGAATCTTTGGAGGAGCATTGCTTGCAATAGGAGTGACTTTTTTAGTAAATCATTTTAGAGGTGGGCATACAAAATGAAAACCTTGTATCTTGTAATGATTGCAATTCTATCGCTTTCAATACTTCCATCAGTACAAGGACTAAATGGCTCTGCATTGTTTATGAAAACAAATTCAACTGCCAAGATCTATGCAAATTTCACATTTCCTGTACCAAATAACAGAACTTGGAGCCTATCACCTGGCATCTATGTTACAATAAATGGACCGCCTGTCACAATTGACCCAAGAAATATGACAATTGTAGTAGAACCAAATTCATTTACAGGAAATAAAAACAACGCTACTGTAACGTATACAATAACTGCAAAAAATAACACCAAAGGAGTTTATGCGGCATTCTTGTATTTTTGTGGTCTTTCTCCATTAGTAGTAGGTCTAAACGAATCAGAAGTCAATCCAACAGTTTTTGAGAAATATTTTACAGCATCTTATAATTGTCCTGCCATGTATGAGGACAGTCCAGAAATGAAAATAGTGGGATACTCTGGCATGATTTCAAAAACAATACAAATCAATGTTAACAACGCATCAAATCTATCTTCGGAACATGGTACGCAAGACAAGATTCAAACAAACACTATTCTTCTGCCGTTATTATTTGGTATTCCTGTAGCCGTACTGTGTGCAGTTGTTGTCTTGAAATCAGGAAAAAAATAATGAAAATTCTGCATATTCTGATCATATTATTGGTTTCTTCATTTAGCATGCTTTCTTCACAGGCAATGCTAACGCCTTTCTTTGGTCATACATTGACACAAGATTTTGTCAATGAACAATTACATGCCCATCAAGGATGGATTGCCGTATCAAGTACCAATTCATCCCAAGATTATGTTGGACCGGGGCAATGCAGTCCTTACTTTAATCTTAAGATGAGACAAGGCTCACTTGCCTATTCGCACCTAAATGACATACAGTTGGATCTTCTTACACCAACAAAAATTATCGAAAACCAGACAATGCCTATACAATTACAAGTAACAAACAATGAAAATTACACACTTTACAACGTAACCATGCTTGATTGGGCTGCCAATGAATTCTTTGATCTTGAAAACCTGACAGAGATCAACGTACTTGGGCCTCATCAATCCAAGATAATAACGGGGAACATTACCTTTGCCACAAAAAATGGAATAACATGTTTTCACTATAACGGAGGTCAATCCAGACCTGCTCTAGGTTATCAGGTATCTGCAAAAAATCAGACAGGTGAAACGATGGGGTCACATTATTTCAATTCCGAAATTACAGTCAAAATACTATCGCCGCTCAAACAGGTTAATTCGGGTATTATTACAAGCAATGTGGAATGCAATCAAGGGTTGCAACTTATGATAAGAAATGAGGATAATGAACCGACATGTGTCACGCCAGAATCTGTGAATAAGTTAGTTGATCGTGGATGGGGCGGTTTACCATTATTTGGTCTTCCAACATCCACACCTTTCATTGGAAATGTCACAAATTCTGTTTCATCGGGAAATAATACGTTGCCTGCTTCCTTCATGACGTGCGATACCCAGTACGAACTAAAGCAAGGATTCGTCCCAGTTTTGTACATGCCTACAAACTCTCTTGGGAAGATATGTTTGAGATATTCCAATCCGAACGACACACCTGCATCAATTTATCCTCCTAGAGCCTTTGATCCAAATAACAATGATCAAAATGCGACAAATATTGCAATATGGACTTACTCGGCAATGAATACAATTTCCAAAGGCAATACTACTGTAGCCTATTGGATAAAAACGGGAAATCAGACTGGATTTTATGGGCTGGCACTACCATCATGTGGAGCCACACCCTTTGCTGTAGGATACGATAATGATTCTAAAATAACTACAAGCGATTTTCCGTTCGTTGGAACCACTTCATGTGCTGTAATTTTATATCCGCAAATAGATAGTATGACTGGAATTGGTGTCAAATACATCCCATATCCATAATGTACATTCTTTGAAAGTGTAAGAGAGTTTGATGTATCGTCAAACTTTTATCAGAGGTAAAAAAAGAGCTTGGTTACAACCGATTGCTGATTGTTACTGTATAAATCTGCGCCACTTTTTTAATCTGCTAAAACATGAATTCTATTATTGTATAAAACAGCTCAGTTAGTAGGCATTGTTATAATGATTGTGGGTGTAATCATGGCGGTTTTTGGCGGTATGTTAATCATGAACAGTAGTGAATGTTACTGTCCTCCTGTTCCTGAGGGATCTCCTCATCCTTATTCTATTCCAGTTATTCCAGTCATAGATTATGTATTACTTTATCTAGGAATTTTAGTATCCATTTTTGGAATAATTAGCTTTGTTGCGAGCTATTTTAGGAAGAACGAATAATCAACAGTTAAAATGAAAACGCTCTTAATTACTAAAAGTCATACGTTATAACCAAAAGGTGTGAACACTGAATTCATGCCGTGGATGAACTGATTAAAATCTAGTTACAACTGGCTTCTGAAATGTTATAGAGAAAACCTGCGCCACTTTTTTAAACCATACTAGTCCAGTACGTATCAAAAATGAAAACGTGGTATTTTTTAACAGTCATATTTGCAATTTGTTTTACGGCAACAATAGGTTCAGCTTATGCACAAGACACCAGCCAACCAATCATAATCACGCAAGTAGAACTAAGTGATCCTTTCCAGATTCTTCCTGATGACATGGCGTGTGAAGATCTTGGTACAGGCATTGGCTGCGCAGCCAACCTAGTGCCAAACCACAAGGTGGCATGCGGTCATTATCTTGGAAGTGCAGATTGTGAGCCATTGCATGTAGAAAACAATCTAACCAATACATGTATGGTAGCATCTGGATTTCATGCGGATGGTACTCCAATACAGGATGGTTACACAAAGTACGGTGAACAATGGATGACACTTTACAACCGCCTCGATAAACCGATCACTGTATCACACTTTGAGATATATCCGTACAAAAATTGGCAGTATGACTATTCCGGACCGGCGCTTCCTTATCATATTGCAAATCCACCAAGTGTTGCGCCTTATCTTATCATGATGCCGCATCAAGTCTGTACCTATGGATTTATGGCAATAGATGAGCCGTTAATGCTCAATACTGAAAACACAACACTGGCAGCTGTTTACCAGTACAATGGCACCCAATACGAGTCGCAAACTCCCGCACTTGCTGATATCTACAATGATTCCAGAACTTGGCAGTATGATGGAACGAAATGGACTTTTGCAGAACAAAACACAGTATCGGTTCCAGAGTTTCCATTTGCAACTCCGGTTCTGTTGATTGGTATTGTATCCATGATCATATTTTATAAGACAAAGATTAGGAAATGAAAACTTTGCATCTTGCAATAATAACTACAACTTTTTTCATCAATACTGTGTTGGTATTGGTTTAACACAAGTGGCATTCAAGGTCTGAGTTACCTTGATTCTCACGACTCACACAAAAGAAGCATCAAAGTTCACAACATGCTATCCACAAGCTTGATTAGAAACCATCAAGAAAAAAGAATGTTGTCAAAAACCAGGATGCATTCTCCGCCACTCTCTGAAGAAGAGGTCGCAGACGTTAAAAAAGCACTAAAAAGCAAAGGAAAGATCTACAGGTCCCCAGAGGAATTGATACAGGATCTGCATACAAATATGGCAAATCTACCAAAGGTCACAGAATAAGGAGTAAGATACTGATACTGTGAAAAACCATTGAATTGGAATCAGATTCTGCTCAAAAATAACCCGGACAATTAAATGCCGCCGCGATATTCATCTGGAAAAACTTTTTTGATCAACGCAATCAGTTCATCTTTTCTTGTATATTCCAAACTAACCTCAAGACCATATTTTGTTGATTTTGAATGTAATAGACCATCTTTGATCATTTTTTCTCCAACCTTGTCGACTCTTTTCAAGCCCTTTTTTCCCAAATCCCTTTGATTAAATCCTTTTTTGAGGTTCTCAAAACTAGTGTGACTCTCGCCCCAGTTGCCCCTCCTGTAAAGCTTGTAAACTATGCGCGCCATTATTTGCCAATCCGTAAATTCAGACAAGTTCAGTTATGATACCTTTGGCAGACACAAATAAATACTTTATACGCACAAAACAACTTGTGGATACAACGTTATTGATAAGGTATCTTGGAGATACGCCACAACTTCGGATTATTGATTTTTTTCTAGATAACAGAAGCGACTATTCTAAAAAAGAGATCCTGGAAAATACGGGAATGTCAAAAACAACTCTATACAAGGTGTGGCCAGACATGGAGCAGTTGAAGGTCGTCATTCCGGCAAGAAAGTTTGGCAATACAACACTGTTCAAATTAAACAGAGATAACGTACTGGTCAAACAAGTGATATCGTTAGACTCTGCACTAGGCAAGATTGCGATGGATGGCATACCTGAATCGAAAAAACATGCCAAATCAATTAAAGTCTGAAATTAAGAGGCAAGAAAACCTTGGCTGGAGAAAAACATGGCAACCTCAAGATACTCAATCAAGTACACAAAGAACTATCGCAAGATCTTGAAAAGATGACTCCACAACAACGCGAGGAATTCTTCAAGGGAACAGAGGAGATTTACAAAGGCCTAAAGAAGATGGCAAAGGTCAGGCAATCCTTTACCAGATAATATCATAAAAGATGAAATAATTTTGGAACCAGGAATCCTTCATAATGGACTCTAAACTGTATGTTCATTATTGAACGATGGGTTGTTGAACTGATCTGACAGAACCCAAAGGTTTAGAATTTATCTAGTGCAATCTAGTTGCAATCGGTTGCTGATTGTTATGGAGAAAATCTACACTACTTTTTTAAACCAATAAAATATGCCTAGAAACTGTGGAAAATTTACAAATCATCGCACTTGTAGCAATTGCAATTTCACTTGTCAGCATCACATTTGTAGTTGCCAATGTTCTAAACCTTCAAACTACTCTGATGAATCTAAATACACATGTCTTTGAACAGTCGCAGGCATCCAAGTCCACAAGCCAGCAGGCAAATGCCACCCAGCAGCTGATCGACGAGCAGAGAAAAGACATCTTGCAGATGGGAGATATTACGGGCAATCTGACAAATGAGATAAAATCATTAGAGAAAAGAGTAGCGTCACTTGAACAAAATTCGCAATGTCATCTTCCTGAAGGGTGCCCTCCCCCTGTCAGCCAGCAGTCCTCCAGTACAAAATTTGTGCCAGTTGCACTCCAAGACGATAGGGGAAACCTGTGGACATCGTGGTTCATCAAGGAGAGTCTTTACTATCCCACGTTATACAGCACAAGCTGCGATGCCCTCTCTGTTGATTGCTACGTTCACTTTACCAATATATCCACTCCAAACGGTACTGGCATAGAGGCAGACACCATAGGATCTAGCGTATACGGCTACTGGTTTCTTGGCTATTCTCAAGAATATGTTGTACCAGAAAATGGTACAGTGACAATATCTGGAAATTTCTACAAAAATGACACATTTTCGCAAGTTTACGGGCATGTGATGCCGCCACATCCCCATCCTGGCATGTATGAAAATTATGCCACAGCACAGCCCACACCATCTGCACAATCCAACTTTACCATACCAGAAGGCAGGAGCCACATCTTTGTATTCATACTGGACAGGGACCCCAACATAATACTTGGACAAAAGGAGGCAGTGATTTCATCTGATAACGCTACAGTGTGGTATCACAGGTCAGTAACATTCAACCTCACCCCGGGCCAAGTCTTCAGAGTAGGCATAGGAGCTGAAAATGACTGGGCGGCAGATTACCATGTGTACGTTGCATGGAACAAAGTGACAATTCATGCAGTGCCAGCTTGGAGTCCAGTGCAGTGAAACATTAGATAAGAAATGAAAATCTGGGCTACAACTTTTGCAAAACTGTAATAATGTTGCGCCACTTTTTTAAACCATACAAGTCCAGTACGTATCAAAAATGAAAAATCTACACCTCTCAATAATTGCAATTTTGTTGATCCTAGTCTTGCCAAGCTCACAATATCTTGTATATGCACCATTAATAATCCCGCCCACAGACCAGTTGTTCAACGAAAGTGCGATAATTGTAGTAGGAAATATAATCTCGGCATCTGAAATACAAAATGACACAAGAACAGAATATGTCATACATCCTCAAGAATACTTGAAACCATCTTCTTCTAACATGACACAGTCCATTATAGCATACGGAGTAGGAAGTAAGAACTTCAATCCTTATGCAAAAATTTACCAAGTTGGAGACAGGGTACTCTTCTTCTTACAAGAGAAAAATTATACCTATCTCATCATGCCGTATTCGATTTGGACAAAATCAGACTGTAATGGAAAACAATTGCTTGCCCTGAATTATTCTCCTGGAGATTTCTCCATTACCCAAGAAAACAACACAATTGATAATATGGTTACAGGAAAGCCAATCAACATAACAGGATATGCCCACAATAGTTCTGACCTAAAACCACGAGATATAGAAATGGATTTTACTGTGCACAACGCACAGACTAATCTTACACTGACTGGAAAAAAACAGGCACATATTGATGAATGCAAGGGTTTTGCACAATCAAGCTATGTCTTTGTACCTACAATGCCAGGCAGGTATAGCGTAAGTGTAGATTCCTATGATTCAAGTGGAGAGCATGGCGGAGGCTCGCTTTGCTGCATAACCGTATCGGGTAAGAATGGATCTTCGGCGGAATCCAATACAAACCAAGTAACACCCAACCAAACTGTGCACCAACCTCAACAGAGTTGGTGTGTTGGCTGCATACCTGCTGATAAGTTACAGCTAAATGGCATACTGGTACCAGCAATTGGCGCCGCGGCAGTAGTTGGATTCTGGCTTTTCTTATTCCGCCGTTTCAAGGATGATTAGTACGATGAAAATTTTGTACCTTGTAATCATCCTCTCTTCATGCATACTTGTAATGGCAATTGTTCAACCAGTACATGCACAAATTGGCAGGTCCTACTTTGGATCCCTCCAACCTAAAATTGCGGTATCTGGAAACAACATAGACATAGTATGGCAATACTGGAATCCCGACAGAGCAGTCTACATGGTCACAAGCAATGATAGCGGGACGACCCTTGGAGACAAGACAAACCTGAGCAAAAACAGTACGGCATTTTTTTCCTTTGGTAACATGGTAACCTCGAAAAATAACATCTATTATGCGTGGGAAAACAACAGTCTTCCCTATACTCCAAGACTGTTTTTGATGACAAGTGCTGACGCTGGTCTTACTTTTGGCAAGCCTGTGCTGATAGCATCACACGACAGATATTTCAATGAAGAGATGGAACTGGACAAGGTGCTTGCCTCAGGCAAAAACGTGTACGTGATCTGGTCGACAAATCGTGACTATGATGGCAGATCTTTTGGTACCATATTTTTGAGCAAGAGTACAGATGGCGGACTGGACTTTGCCTCCCCCGTTCCAATCAACACACCTGATACTAATTGGTCCGGTCTTGAGACTGCAACGTCAGGCAACAAGACATACTTTTTGTGGCAGTCCATTGTCAACTCCACCTGCATACAGGGCAGGTGCGATTCACAAATTCATTTAAGATCAGCTGACCGCAACGGCACGCTTGGAGATACTTTCAGCCCGCTTGTACTTGACAAGGCAGAACAGGTACAACTAACCGCGTCAGGCGACAATGTGTACCTTACAGGTGTCATCTTTGAACCAAACTACACCAGTATAACTTCAAACGGCTTGAAGGTACTCACCCCGGCAGCATCACCACGGTATGTCTTTTTCACAAAAAGCGATGATGGCGGTGCAACTTTTGGAAATGTGGCAAATCTGAACGGATCGAAATATTACTGTACGCCCAGTGGAATGAATTGGCAGTGCAGTTTGGGTAATCCATATTCGTATGTATCAGGAAGAGATGTCTACATCATTTGGGATGCAACAAATTATACAGCAAATGACAGAGAGGCATTTTTTGCTAACAGCGTGGATGGCGGCAACACCTTTGGCAAGACAGTCAAGCTGGATCCTTTCAACCTAGATAACATTGATTGTGACCATGTTGAGCAATGTGTAAGTGTTGATGCTCCTCTGGCATCAAATGGAACGGTCTATCTTGCATGGAGTGCATATAACATAAACTCATATCATGATGCTGCCGTCTTTGCAAAAAGTACGGATGGCGGAAAGACGTTGGATTATACAGACATTTCAAACTCTACAGGGATTACAACAACGCCAGTTATTGCCAGGGGGTCTGGCGATACAATATACGTGGCAGGACTACGATCGGGGTTCCAAGAGGGAAGCCATGCCATCTTTGCCAAGAGTACAGATGGCGGAAACTCATTTGATATGGGAGTTGACCTGGACATGCTGCAAGAAATGCCGGTGCCTGAATTTCCATTTGCAGTTCCAATTTTATTGATTGGTTTTATTTCAGTAATTGTATTTTACAGGACGAAGATTGTAAAATGAAGATTCCATATCTTACTATAATCTCAGTAGCAGCCTTGGCAATAGTCATTTCAGTGTACGCCTTTCTTCTCATCCAAAACGAGCCAATACGACCACAGAGTTGCCAAGGAAGCCAATCAAACAATTGTATCTATAATTTTGGCATGTGGATGGACAACAGGAGCAATAACTATGACGCCTATCCTGTTACTGATAAGGTAAACAAACCTGTAGAATTCGATGGCATGAGATTTGTCTACACGGGAAGTAGTACACCAGACAAGGATGGTACAAATTGTGACAATATTTTTCCAAGGGAAATAAATTCAACCACTGGTCACCATCCACCAATAATTGTAAACTATGGAGGATACTTCAAAATAAACGAAACACGTCACTTTACTGCTACATTTGCAAATGGTCAGACCAAATTCCTTACGCTGTGTTGGAATGATCATGTAATGCCAAAGGTGATAGAAATGTCTGATTCTGGTCTTGGGAGTCCTATGTTTTGTCCTTCAAAGACAAGTTGGTTTGACGATAACAAGACTGCAGGAATAATACAAGGTGAGTATTGCTCGCCAGATAGTCCAGATTATGACAAGTATATCGCGGAGAAAAAATGATGAAAACTTTGCATCTTGCAATCATTCTTTCTCTATGCATACTTGCAATGGCAATTGTTCAACCAGTACATGCACAAATTGGCAGGGCCTACTTTGGATCCCTCCAACCCAAAATTGCGGTATCTGGTAAAACATAGGAAAGGTAACCCAGAACATTATTTGGAATTATATGAAAAGGCGGCAGTCGGTAAATACAAGTTAATAATGACTAATATGACAAAATAGTTAATTACTTACATATCATTTAACAAATTTGACACATAATACGAGGATGATGGAACGAAATGGACTTTTGCAGAACAAAACACAGTATCGGTTCCGGAATTTCTATTTGCAGTTACAGTTTTACTGATTGGTTTTGTTTCAGTAATTGTATTTTACAGGACAAAAATTGGGAAATAGCAGATCTTTGAAACTTGGAATTGTTTTTTCTTTGTAACAATTCTACAAAATCAGGACAAAATTGGTTTTTCTATAAAAGTGAGTCCAAATAGTCACCATGATGGTGGCGGGCTCCCACTAGACTCACTTGCTAAAATTATTAATTTCATTTATCTCAAAGCAGATTAACTTCTGTTGTCTCTGCTGCTGTGTTTCCTAACTGACAATCTGATCTAAACAATTTCACCAGACACTCTTTGGATCAGCAGACCTTACCATGCATAATGCGAGATTGGAAAAAATACAACCAGTCACTTGTAAGACGTGGAGAG
>JBOGRA010000065.1:0-9968 GCA_050749325.1 Nitrosotalea sp.
GGCCTATGCTTGTTACAATTGCAGAGGACAGGTCAACATCGATCAGGGTGCCAAGCACCTGAGGTACGATATCGCATCTCTTTGGATGAAACAACCTTGTGACCATCTTCTGGATGGGCCTTTGCGGCTGCTACAAGATCCCTGAAAATCCTGTCTGTGTGAAGGGTGACCTTTACGGGAGAGAGTTTTAGCCTTGAGAGCTCGACCCTCTTTTCCTCAAACTCGTACATGTAACTTTGCTCCCTTTATTGCGAGGTCGAGCGCCCTTCTTGCCCTTGCATCCTCGCGTTTTTCATCTATGTTTTGAAGGTTTGTAACCGCCAAGCGTTCTATGATACCATACAGGTGTTCGCTGCATATCGTAGGGCGCAGCTTCGATAGCAATAGCCGCATGTAATAGCTTGCCTTGTCATAGTTGCATACAATTCCAAGCTCCTGTGCCGTGATCTCGTTTAGCGAATATGCCTTGAGTATGGTAAACGTACGCTTGATTCCAAAGTTCATCCTGACTGCTTCAAGTATCTGCTTGTCGGATTTTGGCAGTCCGTATTTTCTGCATACCAGATGTACTGCAAATGCAGCAATGTGTGCCCTTGTGCAACCCTTTGGCCTGTTTCTTTTTATGACCGCAAGGTTTTCTTTTTGTTCCAAACCCTGCTGTACGAGGCCTGAGAGTTTTCTTGATTTTTCAAGATATTCCTCTCTTTCTTTCTGCCTTTGGCGTGAGATCTTTTGGTAGATGGAATTTGCATCCTGAGCTGCATAGATTGGGAGATCTAGCTTTACACATACGTTTGAGAGCTGCGAGATGTCCGGGTTGTTTTCATGGATATGTCTTGCACAGTCAAGGTTTACTTTTTTTGTCCCAACCCCTGTTGCCTGGTAAAGGTTTAGCTTGGAGCCTGACTGCGCTTCCTGCAGCTGGTAGTCATTACCAAGTACGGCGCCACAGCTGCTGCAGCAGACCTCGCTTTCTGCAACGCACAGCCTTGTTCCTGCACAATGTGGGCAGATACCAGAAGAGAGAAGGTCATTTATCATCTTGCACACTCCATATTTGTAATGTATTTGAGATCTAGGCACCTGGCTTGCTGTCCCTCGTCTGAACCCCGGCAGCTTTTTTGATTCTGTGGCCAAAAGCCTTTATGTAATCTGGTTGGGATCCCATTACTTCTCCCCGTATTGGAAATACGCTGCGTACTTGTCGCTAACATGTTAATAGCATACTATAAATTCCTTATAAGGGTTATTTTATGGCCGGTGTGGATTGATATGATATAAACATGCTCCGGGATGGAATGGTTAA
The DNA here is from genome assembly GCA_050749325.1 of Nitrosotalea sp. Classification (GTDB taxonomy): domain Archaea; phylum Thermoproteota; class Nitrososphaeria; order Nitrososphaerales; family Nitrosopumilaceae; genus Nitrosotalea. The sequence goes on from JBOGRA010000065.1 coordinate 1,307, forward strand.
GTATATTAACATGTAATAAGCATGTAATAAACATGCCAATGAAGAAGACAAAACGCAATCCGACGGTCGCAATTGAAGAGACGATATATTCCAAGGCAAAGGCAAAGGCAGAAGAGAAGGGCATGACGCTGATGGACTATGTAAACGAGACCCTCCTGCTTAACGTAGAAAAAGACGAGTTTCTAAAGAGATATGCACCGTACATTGAGAAGATCAATGTCGGCCAGACACTTGTTCTAAGAGACCACAAGATAAACAAGGTAGTTGAGATCTTTCTCAAGAACAATACGCTCTATTGCTCCCATGACGAGTCTGGTGACTGTATGCATATCCATTTTGCACTGGCAATACCGGAGATTGCAAAGCTCAAGTTCAAAAGCCAGAAATAGATGGCAGGATGGGATACGCTGAGGGTTCCGCATGGTCTCATGGAGGAGCTTGAGAAATTTCTCAACTCCCCTACTGCAAAAAAGACAGGCTTTACCAGCAAGACGCAGGTAACTGTAGAGTGCCACAATTAATGTCCGCTTATTCTACAAATTGAGAATCAGCGTTACAGCGAATTTAATCTGAAAAACAGGTGAATTAGATTGTACTGGAATTTTAGGCATGTTTTTGTGATCTTTTATTGGTCGTAACAATCATTCCATATGGAAGATTAATGGAATGTATCATATCTACTAATCCAAGAGGACATAAACTCTGTCACTCTACAAATACCTTTCCAGAATTGCCATCCAGTAAATGATTAATCAGAGATGAAAAAGATTCATGGGGATCATGTTCATCGTAGTGAATAGTGCAGAATCCTGTTTGCGGATCACATTCTGCATGCATATGCCCGCGTCTAAAATGAATCAAGCCTAATTTTTCTCCGATGGAACGAATTCATGATGGATCATTTTGAAAATCTTCTAATCTGTACGTCATCATGATCGCCGCTTTTGTAAGTATGGCTGGTGATTCCATCTTCCGTGCTCTTTGGTTGATACAAGCTCAAGTATTCGGTTTTCAATGGAATTTCCTATTATGCCCCCTAGCAGTGCCCCTACAAGGGTAGCTCCTAAGGCGGCCTTTGCATTTTTTGATGACGCTCCTGCCACAAGACCAGTACCCCCGCCAGTAAGAGCCCCTTCCACTGCTCTGGTTACTATCTCATTTACTACCGCCTTTATCGCAGTAATTCCTATCTCTAGCAAAATTTTATCCAGAGTTTCTACAAGTGCACCATGATCGCCATTATCATATCTAATGACCAAAGTTGGTTGAATTAGGTTTGGAAGTACTTCTATCTCTGTCATTTTTACACTTTTTATCCTGCAGAGGTTTTTCATATTCTGACGTATGTATTCTTCTATCAGATTACAACGATCACGCGATGCAATACCTGAATAATTATTACATTCTATAACTAGTTCGTGGGTCATCTATTTTTAATCACCTGTAATTTTTGTCTGATCATCAGCAAGCTTGGAGCGACCGGGATTGATGGTTGTTCAAATGATGGAACGACCTTTTTTTCGTTTGTTAAATATGAGGATCTCAATGCCACGCTTTGTAATTCTGGATATAACTCTAGAGCGCCTTTTGCTATGTATCTGCCATCAGAGGTAAGATAGTATTTGCCGTCCTTGGTTTTTCCTATGTGTTCTGCATCAACCAAGTCGTGTAGAATACTGTCTTCTAGAAGAGCTATTGCAGAAGAGCTTGCCAAGGCATCTTTCAAAAAGAGGTGTACCAAGATCTCTTCTTCCCTTGAAGGAGTTGGGTAGTACGTTGTTTTGATTATCAAGTTCTGAATATTTTGTGGGTATGATGCAAGTCCAGTTTTTTCTTTCATTCTGACCACTGTCAGATTGTCAAATTCTGAGACGTCCAGTGTTTTTCCAGGGACAAGTTCTGCGTTAGATTCTAGAACATCCAAGACCTTCTTTAAAGTACGGAAGTTCAAGTGTGCCTCTTCAGACAGCTTGTTTAGCGTATATGGTTCTCCTGTCTTTAGAACCTCTAGGGTCTTTCTGGCTGCCGTGACAATATCGGTCCTTTTTCTCATGTATGACATATGTAATAATACGCATTTATTAGTTATTGTATAATTATACAATACGTGACTCTACAACCCTATGAGATCGCAGTATTGCTCCAGATGTATGAGGAGAAATTGATTGGCCACAGAGGCTATACTAGTCTTCAAACAGTAAGAAGCAAGGTAAAATGGCAAAAAATCGCCGCTTATTATAAGGTAAAGGAGAGTTTTGATACCCTGACCAGAAGGCTGGTTAAACGTAGACTTCTGTCAGATGATGGTAAGAGTCTGGCAGTGTTGTTTCTTGACAAGTTAGGGGTTGATTTTGTGGTAGGATATATCAAGGAAAATCCTGACGCTATGAAGGATCTTGCAGATATTTTAAAATGAAAATGAAGACCTATAACAACAAGATCCTTACCTCAGTGACGGTTTTGGAAGGTTTTGCAGGAAAACATTCTATCGTGCTGAAGAATGAGTTGCAATTCTAACATAATTCACGTTTATATGTAGGTGTGGTGTAGGTGTAGTAGGGCATGCCGATTAACACTACTTTTTATATGAACCCAAATGAAACAAACACGAGATCAGACGTAAACAAAATTATACAATTACTGGACAAACTCAAAAAATCAAAGAAACTAGACTACGAAATAGTTGACACATCGAAAATGACAGAGAAGGAACGCCAAAACGCTTATGGTAAAGTAATAGGTCCTTCTGTTTACAACAAATATGAAGTTAGGCGAGTTTTTGGTACGAACAGACAAAGTGGACTATTATTTGGAAAAGAACAACCAGCATTATTAGTGGAAGGTGACGTTTGGGAGATATTTCCACATAGAAAGAGTGGTAGGGAAGTGTCTATTGAAAAGTTTCTTGAAAATTTATCAAAAAGCCTTGTAGACTAATTTATTCGGCTATATTCGATACCGAGATTTTTAATAACTTCTGAAACTCTTTTGTGCTATTGGATCAGGTAACATGTCCCTTTTGTAAGTCCAAGCAAAGTAAGCCGGTAAAAACATGGAAGTATGGCAATTCTGTTGATGTTAACAGATTCAAGTGCAAGTGTGGAAAATTTTAATTTCTACAAGAGCTCGAAAAGCAGTTGGACAATTCCAAGATCTACTTGATAATTTATGGATATGATTTCAATACCTCAAAAGTCGATTATGGCAATACCTGATCACGGTTGGCAGTACGAGATTCTTCCGTGTCCATTCTGTAAGAAAGGCGAGATAATCCAACAAACACAACTACTGAAAAAGAGTCTTATGCACCAACTTCTTACAAAGGGAATCAATCATACCAAGCTCAAACAAACTGAGATTGGCAATATTCCTAATGAATGGCGTATTGTTAAACTAGAAGATGTGTGCACAACACGAAACGAGATGATACAACCTAACGTTAATGACAAAGGCAGATTTGTTGGCCTAGAACACGTTGATCCCAGCAATCCGCGACTCACACGGTACGGCATTGCATCTAATGTAAAGAGTTCAAAATTTGTATTCTATGCTGGAGATATTCTTTATGGTAAGCTTCGACCATATCTAGATAAAGCAGTAATCTCAGATTTTGATGGAATATCCTCAACTGATCTTATAGTTCTAACACCTAAAGAACAAATTAGTTCCAAATTCCTCATACACATAATTCATTCATCAAGATTTATCCAACATGCAAATCTAACGACTACAGGAACTAATCATCCTAGAACTTCTTGGAAGAGTTTAAAAGAATTCATTTTCGGTCTACCTTCAATCTCGGAACAAGAAAAAATTGCTTCGATAATTTTTGAAATAGATCAAAAAATAGATTTTGAAATAAAAAGAAAAGCACTTCTGGAACAAATCAAACGGGGCCTAATGAACGACCTTCTGACTGGAAAGAAGAGGTTGAACTAAGGTGGTATCTATATGAGTGGTTTCAATGAGAGCTCAGCTGTTGAAGATTATTTCATAAAGTAACTACAAAAGAAAGGCTGGACTCTTGTATCTGCAAATGACCTTGAAAGAGAAAGTCTTGACGAACCACTCCTCATTCCAAATCTTATCCGTGCCATCAAGAAACAGAACAAAGAAAAAGGAATAGGAGACGAAGAAATTCATCAAGTTCTAAATGACCTCAGGCTAAAGGTCACTGGACAGGAAGGAACAAAACAGATTCTTAATTACTTCAAGCATGGAGTTCCGATAAAATTCGAGAAAGACAGGACTGTAAAATATGTCCAGTTATTCGATTTTGAAAATCTCGATGATCCTGATGCAAACGAGTACATAGTAAGCAGACAAGTACATTACCAGAACGGTGATGAAACCAGACGTGCTGACATCGTGCTCTACGTCAATGGTATACCTCTTGTGATCATAGAATGCAAGAGCTCTGTCACCTATACGGCAAACTGGTTTGACGCTTACAGGCAAGTAAAATCTTACGAAAAAGATGTTCCAGAACCGTTCAAGTATATTCAGATCGGAATCGCGGCAGAACAGATTGCAAAATACTTCCCAATTGTTCCTTGGCTTGAGGATGTGATAATAGAAGAATGGAGAGACGAAGGAAAGGACTCCATTGACTCATCGATAGAGATGTTGAAGCCCTCTACCCTGATGGACATCATAAAGAATTTCCTCTTCTTCCGCATCGCAATGGGAAGCGCTAGCAAAGTGATAGCAAGATACATGCAGTACAGATCAGTCAATAAAATAGTAGACAGAGTTATTGCGAATTTAGAGGGAAGAGAAGAGAAAAACAAAGGACTCGTCTGGCACTGGCAGGGCTCTGGGAAAACTTTTGTCATGATATTTGCAGCAAACAAATTATTCAATCACCGTCTGCTTGAGAAGCCATCCATATTCTTTGTAGTGGATAGAGTCAATCTGGAAGAGCAACTCTACGAGGAATTCACGGCCCTTGACATAGCGCACCCAGAAGTCATAGTATCCATATCAGAACTCAAGAGCGCCATCAAGCACGATGATTACTTAGGAAAGCGTGGTATGATGATCACATTAATTCAAAAATTCCAACCCGACGAGTTAGAACAAGTAAGAAAGGAACTCTTGCAGATTTCAGAAAAGCGCGACACCATAATGACAAGAAAGAATGTCATAGCCTTTGTTGACGAAGGCCACAGAACGCAATACGGATTCACCGCAACCCAAATGAGAGGTGTCTTGAAGAATGGCTTCTTCTTTGGGCTTACAGGAACCCCCATAGTCAAGACGGGCAAGGACACGTATCGTGAGTTCAGCTATCCTCCTAAGGAACAATATCTTGACAAATACTTTATTCTTGACTCGATCAAAGACGGGTTCACAGTAAAGATTGCATATCAGCCCAGGTTAGAAAAAGAAGTCCATCTAAAACGTGACTTGTTGCAGACCTTCCTCGATGTAGAATATGACGAACTTCCAGAGGAATCAAGAGAAAGAATACAAGAGAAAGTAAAGGACAAACTCAATACCATAAAACTTGTTCTTGAAAATCCCGAAAGAATAGAAAAAGTTTGCAAGGATGTTGCAGAACACTTCAAAAACAACCTGGATGGTAAATTCAAAGCGATGATTGTAGCTGCAAGCAGAAACGCCTGTGTCACTTACAAGAAGAAACTAGACGAACATCTTCCGAAAGAATATTCCGAGGTCGTGATGACATTTGAAAAAGACGATCCACAGCCGATTCTAGATTACCTGAAACATCTCAAAGAAAGATTCCCTAGTAAAGAGAAGGAAGACATCATGAAAGCAATTACTACCAAATTCAAGGAAGAGGAATTCCCGAAGATCCTAATTGTAACAGACATGCTACTAACAGGATTTGATGCTCCTATTTTGCAGACAATGTATCTTGACAAGCCTTTGAAGGAACACAAACTTCTACAGGCTATTGCAAGGACAAACAGGCCTTACAAGAATGTAAAAGATGCTGGTCTTGTGGTAGACTACATTGGCATCTTGAAAGACTTCAAGAAGGCATTCGAGATGTACAGCAAAGAGGACATGAAAGGCGTGCTTTATGACATTGATGCACTAAGAAAGGAATTCTCTGATCTTATTGCGAATATTTTGGCTATCTTCAAGGACATTCCAAAGGATCGCTATGACAGAGAGACTCTATTGAAAGCAATAGAGGTAATCACCTCAGACGAAGAAAAGGGTCAAAGGTTCCTTGACGACGTGGCAGAGCTCAGAAGAAAGTTCGAGCTGTTGGGCCCAGACCAGATCAAGATCGAACTATTCTCGGAATACAAGTGGATAATGGCGGTACACACTTACTACAAAATCATGGTCCTGCGCACTGAAAAGGATCCTGACTACAAGAATGTAGAAAAATATCTTGAAAAGACGGTCAAGTACGTCTACAAGTCCACTGAAGTAGAGAACTTCACAAAAGACCTGCCCATAATCAAGTTCGATGAGGAGTTTCTTGCGAATCTGGAGAAGAAGGTAAAGAGTAAGAAGGAAAAGGCTGCAAACATAGTTTTCACGCTAAACAAGTTTGTTCTGGTGGAGAAGGCAGGAAATCCCGTGTTTGAAAACCTGACTCAGAAGGTCAATAGGTTGATGGAGAAATGGAAAGAGAAGAATAAGGACTTTGAAAGGATCTACAAGGATGGAACTCTGATCCTTGAGGAAATAAACGAGATAACAAAAAGGCAAAAGCAATTAGGATTCTCAGACGCGGAATATGCTATTCTCTCGGTGTTGGAACAGAAGTTTGGTCAGGACAACAAACTTGTTGATGACGTAAAGGAGCTGTCAAAGGAGTTTGATAAGAAGAGGTTCCCAGGATGGTTGACCCAAAAGACGTCGGTGAAAGATTTGGAACGGGAGATAAGGCGACTGTTAAGAAAGTATGTTGCTCGATATGGTATCAAACTAGAAGACATTGACAATATCTCAAAGAAGATAATCGACGTGGTGAAAAGCTATGGCGAATAGAGTGATCTACAAAACCATTGAAAGGAATGTGAAGCATCCCAGACTCGAATTCAAAACAGGTAACCTTGTCTTAATTTTACCTAAAGGTTATGACAAGAAAAAAGAACTTCTTTCAAGACACAGAAAATGGATACAATGCAAACATGATTCCATTTCTTCAGCCATGGAGTCTATCTCTGATAAGAAATTAAGCGAGCCTACAAAAAAGGAACACCTTCAGAAGATGGTACAAAGGAAGGCAGATGATTTCTGCGAGCAACTTGGTACTACAATAAACAAAATTTACTTTAGAAAAATGAGAACAAAGTGGGGAAGTTGCAGTCATAACCACAATCTGACATTGAATTCTTTGCTTGCATACCTACCAGAGCATCTTATCGATTATGTGGTCTTCCATGAAATCGCACATACAAAGGAAAGGAAGCATGCAGAAAGTTTCTGGCGTATCGTAGAACGTAAATTCAAAGACCATGAGAAGCGTGAGATGGAGCTTTTTGGTTATTGGTTCCTTTTACAAAGAGAAATGGATTTGAGAAGAGGTACTATAACAAGGTGAGAAAATGGGAGAGATTGAAGACCTTGCAAAAATACCTGCAACCGGTGACGAGGTTCAAAGAAGATACCGTTACCAAAATCTTTACACTGCTTTGCTCGCAATTAAAATGTACAAAAAAGAAATCCCATATGAAAAACTGTATTGTGAATTGGCTGAGGACATATTGGCTGCACGATCTGATAAGAAGCTTGTTGCAATTCAGATCAAAACGACGGAAAACGATCCATTCAGTTATTCTGGCGAGCCAGTAATCAAAAGTTTAGGCCGTTTCATAGAACTGCATAAGAATTTCCCAGATGTATTTGCAGAATTTATTTTTGTTTCGAACACAGGATTCAAAAAAGATAGAAATCTTGAAGATGTTCTTTCCAACGTAAAGAATAATAAATTTGATGAAAATATTTTGCAATTCATAAATAAACTTTCGACTAAATTTGGTGTAGAAACTGATATAGTAATTGAAGTGCTAAAGAAAACCAGTCTTCAAAAAGGCCCAGGCATTGATGACATAGAAAGTAAAATCATACATGAACATCTGTCCAAGGTTGACCACTGCTCTTCACTAACTCATTCAAAATTAAGTTCTATTCTTAACATTTTTGTCTTATCAATATACAAAAAATCCTCAAAAGAAATACCAAATTCATTGAAAGATTACGTATCTTTTGTAAGGGATGGAAAATTGAAACAACAGCAAATAGAAATTGAATCAAAAATAATAACTATAGAAATGGTTGAACAAATTACAAAAAGTGAAAACCCACTCTATCTAGTATCAGCTGATGGCTCTTCACTCAGATTAAAAGAGGGTAGCATTGACCTAATGGAGCAAAAGATGGCTGCTGGAGGAATAGATGTTATGGAGATTAATAGTATGAAAGACCTATCGCTTTCTGCTCAGAATCACTTTATTGAGGAATACCATAAGAGAAACGGCGAATCTGAAGAAATTAAAAAGGAAATGGACCATCTTCAGACCCTGCTGGCTAACCAAGCAGCTGAAGCAAAAACAGAGACAAAGAACAATGATAAATTGTATGGGGACGGAATGCTAAATAACATAGAGAAAAGGATTGATGGAATTGCTAAGATGCGCCCTCAGGATGTTTTCTTCATAAAATATGGGAT
>JBOGRA010000066.1:0-9642 GCA_050749325.1 Nitrosotalea sp.
TTGCACAATAGAACCAAAATTCCACAATTCAGGTTTATCGATACATAAATTAACACTAATCAGGGCACAATTGATGAAAGGATGATAGATACAGAACTTGGCAGCTGGCGTAGGACTATCTACTCTGATAAGATTGATCCATCCATGGAGGGAAAAGAAGTAATTGTTATGGGTTGGGTTTCAAGCGTGCGGGATCATGGGAATCTGGTATTTGTCATGCTAAACGACAAGGAAGGGGAGATGCAGATCACGGCAAAATCTGGAACATGTCCAGACGAGATTAAAAATGCACTTGTAAAGATAAAAGAGCAGTCTACTATAGCAATCAAGGGAACAATAAAGCCGTCAAACAAGGCTCCCAACGGAGTTGAAATAATGCCTTCTGAAATGAAAGTTTTTTCTAGTGTTGAAAAAATTGCACCGTTTACATGGCAGACAAAAACCGTTGCAAATATAGATACAAGACTTGAGATTCGAGCAATAGATTTGCGAAGAAATGTTCTGCAACATATGTTCAAGATGAGAAATCTTGTTCTCAAATCAATCCGAGAATATCTTTATGAAAAAAATTTCCTTGAAATAAACACACCAAAAATGATTGCCACAGCTACCGAGGGGGGAGCAGCGCTTTTTCCAATATTTTATTACAACAAGGAGGCATTTCTTGCTCAGAGTCCACAGCTTTACAAAGAACAACTAACCTTGAGCTTTGAAAAAGTATTTGAGATTGCCCCTATCTTTAGAGCAGAACCATCTAGAACTAACAGACATCTGTCCGAGGCAATCTCAATAGACCTTGAAGAAGCATTTGTGGATTATAACGATATAATGAAACATGTTGAAAACGTCATTATAAAATCAATTAATGCAGTAAAAGATTATGCAAAAACACTCAAAGAATTTGAATATCAGATACCAGAAATTCCAAATGCCATACCTCAGCATTCATACTCTGAACTAGTAGATAAAATGAAAAATGTGGGGGTAAAAATAGAATGGGGCGATGATCTTTATCCATCACAATTAAAAAAAATAGGCGTCACTGGATTTTACTTCATAAAAGACTGGCCGCTTGCTCCAAAACCATTTTATGTCAAAGCAAAGAAAGACGACCCAAAGATTTCAGAATCATTTGATCTGATGTTTGGGGATCTTGAATTGTCTTCTGGCAGCACAAGAATTGAGAAAAGAAACGAACTTGAAGAAAGGATGAAGAACAAAGGGTTCAAAATTGACGCATTTGACTATCATCTCAAAGTATTCGATTATGGCGTTCCTCCGCACGCCGGATGTGGAATTGGGCTGGAAAGGTTGATGATGGCACTCACCGGTACGGAAAACATAAGGGACACAACATTTTATCCAAGAGACGTTGATAGACTCACGCCATAGTGAATTGGAATGGTAGACAGAAAAGAAATAGAACATCTAGGAGATTTAGTAAAAATTGAGCTGCATGAAACAGAAAAATACATCGCTCAGGTAGACCAGATTCTAAATTATTTTGATAGTCTAGACAAGGTGAAATATGATTCTGACGTAACATTGCGAAAAGAGACATCCTACGAGGATCTTCGTGAAGACAAACACGAACCATTTTTGATTGATGGAATACCACTCATCAATAAATTAAAGAGGGATCAAAATAATTTTGTCCGAGCTCCAAAGATGATCTAAATGAATCTTGGAATCTCTGCACACGAATATCTATCATTGGTACGTAACGGCGAAGTTTCTGTTGAAGAGTTTATTGCAAAGACACTAGATCGAATTCATGAGGTTGAAGGTAAGGTACATGCCTACATCACAATTGATGAGCAAAATGCTCTAAACAAGGCAAGGTTAATTGATAAAAAGATAAAGGCAAAGGAAAAAACCGGTTTGTTTCTTGGCATGCCAATATCTATAAAAGACAACATTTGTACCTCTGGAATCAGAACCACCTGCGCATCCAGGGTGTTAGAAAACTTTGTTGCACCGTATGACGCCACTGTTGTATCTAGGCTAAAACACGAAGATGCCATAATACTTGGTAAGGTAAATCTTGACGAGTTTGCAATGGGTTCTACTACTGAATTTAGCTGCTTTGGTCCTAGCAGAAATCCGTGGAACCAAGAATATGTGCCTGGAGGATCATCTGGCGGAAGCGGTGTGTCAGTAAGTGCTCTTGAATGCGTAATATCGATTGGTTCTGATACTGGCGGCTCTGTTCGAAGTCCTGCAAGCTTTTGTTCTGTGGTGGGACTGAAACCAACATATGGTCTTGTAAGTAGATATGGGCTTGTTTCTTATGCCAACAGCATAGAACAGATTGGTCCTGTTGCAAGAAAAGTAGAAGATGTCGCTCTTGTTATGAATACAATTGCAGGCCATGATTCACATGATGACACAACTGTAGAAAAAGGAAGCGTGGATTATGTCGAAAACTTGGATGCTGGAGTAAGGGGGAAAAAAATTGGTCTAGTACAACAGATGACTGGCGATGGAGTAGACAAAGAAGTGTTATCTGCTACAAACAGCGCAATATCAAAATTGCAAGACCTTGGGGCTGAATGTATCCCAATATCGCTTGATTCCGTGGAACACTCTGTGGCTGCATATTATACGATTGCTTCTGCAGAAGCAAGTAGCAATCTTGCTAGATATGATAACCTACGATATGGATTTGACCTTGGTACTGAAGGTTACGAGTTCAAGGCATATGTATCAAAAGTAAGGAGTAGTTTTGGACCTGAAGTAACCCGCAGAATGTTACTTGGAGCATTCGTGTTGTCTGCAGGATATTATGGCAAGTATTATTTAAAGGCGCAAAAGGTGAGGGCGATGATGAAATCTCAGATTGACGAGGCATTCAAAAAAGTAGACTTTCTTGTTGCGCCGACAATGCCAATACTGCCTTTCAAGATTGGTGAGAAGATAGACGATCCACTAACATTGTATCTACTTGACATCAATACCATTACAGCCAACCTGACCGGGATTCCTGCAATCTCGGTTCCATTTGCAATCTCTAACTTGGGCCTACCAATTGGAATCCAAATTTTTGCAAATTCATTTCAAGAAAAGAGTCTGTTACAAGCTGCATATGCGCTACAACAGACAACTCATCTTCCGGAGGTACAACTTTGACAAAGATAGGCCTTGAGATTCACTGTCAGCTAACAAAGCTAGAAAGTAAACTATTCTGTAGTTGTAAGGCTGATTACCGAAGCCTTTCGCCAAACTCCAACATCTGTCCTACATGTATAGGCCTTCCAGGTTCATTACCAATACTCAACAAAAGGGCAGTAGAGAAAGCCACTATGATATCGGTTGCACTTGGATGTACGATTCCAGAGCGAATCAGTTTTTTTAGAAAGAACTACTTTTATCCAGACTTACCAAAGGGCTTTCAGGTAACTCAATACAATGCATATGGTCTAACCAGCATAGGCTCAGACGGAACAGTTAATGTGGAAGGAAAGGAAATTAAAATAAGGAGAATCCAGCTAGAAGAAGACCCAGGTAGGCTAGTGTACGAGGGAAGCTCTGAAAAAACACAGATTACCCTTGTTGATTATAATAGAGCGGGGACTCCTTTGGTTGAGATCGTAACAGAGCCTGATTTTGAAAATCCACGACAAGTTCGCGTATTTCTAAATGTCCTTGCAGATTTGGTTGAAAACCTAGGCGTGTCTGATCCATATCTTGAAGGTGCTATGCGAGTAGATGGTAACATATCTGTTGAAAAAGCAAATAGGGTTGAGATAAAAAATGTCGGTTCATTTCGAGATATTGAAAAGGCATTGCATTTTGAGATCACCAGACAACAAAGTCTAGTTGAAAGAAATATCCCAGTTGCGGCAGAGACAAGACACTGGGATGAGGCAAGAAAGATTACAACCCAGTCAAGATCAAAAGAAGAAGAACAGGACTATAGGTACCTACCCGAATCAGATATCCCAATTGTTCGTATTGCACAAAACAAGATTGAGACCCTGAAATCGCAGATGCCGGAAAGCATTGTTGCCAAAAAGGAGCGTTATGGTAAAAAATATGGCATTCCACAGCAAGTTGCAGATGTGTTGTCATCAGACAAGTTTTACTCGGATTTATTTGAAAAAGCGCATAATGATACCAACGCAAAGGAAGTTGCGAACATGATCACTACTGATCTGATGGGTTTTGCAGATACTAGGGAAAAGAAGATGGAACTAAAGATAACGTCAAGACACATATCTGACTTGGCAGACGCGATTGTAGCCAGTCAGATAACGCGAAATTCAGGCAAGATTGCGTTGCAAGAGATGGTAAAAACTGGCAAGCCTTTGTCTGAGGTAGTTTCTAGTCTGGATCTTGGTAATGTAAGCGATGCATCATCTCTTGAAAAAATAATAGAAGACGTGTTCAAAGAAGAGGAAAAGGCAGTATTGGAAGCAAAGCAAAATCCTGATACGGTGAACTATATTGTTGGAAAAGTCATGCAAAAGACAAAGGGCAAGGCAGATCCCGGTATAACACTTGAGATAATACAAAAGAAACTTTCATCCTGAAATATCTAGTTCTTCCCATTTTCCTTATTGCACGTGTATTTTTTCACTTAGTTAGTCAAGACTAATATTAATATAATTTATAAGTAGAATTTGTAAATTTTGTATATATGCGAATAGATTCATGTAGAACTTGTGGTGAACATATGAAAGAATTTCAACGCTGTGATACATGCAATGCGGTTATCCGATTGATATGCAGGGCATGCAATAAGGCTAGCGAAGAGCAGGTTCACATGAGTTGCGGATCTTTTGGCAGAACGCTTATTCTAAACTAGTTTTGCGATATGGGTAAGAGTATGATCTTAACTTGCAACCAAAGTTAACCAAGTTAATCTATCGATAAATAGTGTAACAGGCAATGAAGTTATGACGAGAACGCATAGGTTATTTTTTGCCTATTCTTTCAACCCCGTCACGGCGTTCTCGCCATTCTGTAATGTTATCGCAAATTACATGGAATCAACGATGGCATGGTTTGATTTCCATAACATTATATCTGTGGTACAGCGTGAGCGTTTTTGATGAGTTTCACTGATCTGTATATGAACAGAAATCCACTGATTACCAGTCCAAATGAAGAGGGAGCCGTTTCTGCAATTGTATATGGAATACCGTTTGATTCCACCCATTCATTTAGGCCGGGCACTAGATTTGGTCCTGACGCAATCAGACTTGCATTCAATAACATAGAGATCTTTTCAACTAGGTTTAACGTTGATTTGGAATCTGTAAATGTTGAAGATCTTGGCAATACAAAACATACAGTTGTGGCAACCGAAGTACTTGACATGATAGGAAAGATTACGTCAGAGATTGTTTCACGCAACAAGCAGCTCATAATTCTCGGTGGCGAACATCTTATCACCTATGGCACATACATGAGTTTTCCAAAAGATACTGGATATATTGTATTTGATGCCCACTATGACCTAAGAGATGAATATGCTGATATTAAACTGAGCCACGCCGCATATCTTCGAAGAATAATAGAGAAAAGAGGTGCTGACAACATAGTACATGTAGGAGCACGCTCTTTTGTCAAAGAAGAACTCGCATTTAAAACCGAGCACAATGTTAGAACCATAACTGACAAAGATATCAGGGACGGTAAGGGGCCCAAACTTGTAAAAGACGCGCTTTCAACATTTGACAAAGTTTACCTTAGCATTGATTTAGACGTACTTGATCCAGCATTTGCCCCAGGTGTTGGAAATCCTGAAACAATGGGGATTACCTCTCGTGAGTTGTTTGACATGGTATACGCGATGGAAAACAACGTGATTAGGTGTATGGATATTGTAGAACTGTGTCCTCCCTATGACAACGGTGCAACAGCATCTGTAGCAGCAAAATTAATGGCTGAGGTAATGGCCATGAATCTTTCTCGAAAATAACTCGAGAAATCTGTTTAACATATTGTGAAATACAATTGATTTCTGCAGATTTTGTTTTTTAGACCATTATTTGAGGTCTTTTTGAAACATATCTGCTCATGTTCAGCTTTAAAAATGGCATGTCCTTTGTCTCCTCTTCGATCTCTTTGACCATCTCGTCTACCGTCATCTCTTTGACACTGCCAGTTTTTCTGTCTCTGATACTTAGATTGGTGGCATTTACTTCTTTTTCCCCAACTACAATGATATAGTGTATCCAATCTGTCTCTGCATCGCGAATGCTTTTGCCAACGCTCTCGTTTCTATCATCCAAGTCCACCCGAATATTATTCTGTGATATTTTTTCCGACAACTTTTCGCAATAGTCTAGAAATTCAGGTTTGATTGGAATTATTCTTACCTGTGTCGGTGCAAGCCACAAGGGCAACATTGGTTTTCGTCCTTCCTTTTGATCTTTTGCCGCCTTTTCAAGCAATACGTATATCACTCGTTCTATCGCTCCGCTTGGAGAATTATGTAATATTATTGGATTTTGGGGCTTGTTGTTTTCATCAATGAATTCTATATTGTACCTCTTACCATTTTCAATATCGATCTGATCTGTTGATAGGGCAGAAGCTTTGCCTAGGCTATCAACATAATTGAATTCCCATTTGAGGACAAAATAGAAAAACCTCTCTTTCCACATCTCTACAAGCACTGGCTTGCCCATCTTGCTTACAATCTCCTCGATAAAAGATGTGTTTTCATTGTAGAATTCTTCTGTGAACCTTATCGCCATTTCAAAATCTGATTCGTCTAGTCCGAGGCCTCTGATTACCTGTCTTGATAAATCAAATCTTTTTCTAAATTCTTCTTTTGACTGTTCCATGTCTTTACACATTGCATGACAATCAGGCATAGTAAACGCTCTCAATCTTCGTAGTCCTACCAACTCTCCTGATTGCTCTCTTCTGAAACTATAGCGGGTGAGCTCATACAATCGTAGAGGGAGATTCTTGTAGGACATTTGGAAATCTTTGGCCATAAGGAATTGACCAAAACATGCCGCAAATCTCAGGAAAAGCTGTTTGCCTTCTGATTGTACGTTATATTGTCGTGCCGGGAATCTGTTGAAATAACTCTCCATACTTGGATGGTGCGAGTCATACATGATGGGTGTTTCCACCTCAAATCCTCCATATTCTACTACTTTTTCTGTAACGTATCGCTCGATGAGGGACTTTATCAGTCTTCCATTTGGAAAAAATCTCATGTTGCCTGCATCAGAAGCTGGCTCGTAATCTGCAATAGCTAATTTTTTCATTAGTTTTACGTGAGGTGGTGGCTCATCTACTGAGCGTTTTTTTGCAGTTTCATATTTTGCGAGAACTTCCAAATTCTGACATTTTGAGAAATTAAACTTGTCAATATCATGCATTTTACCATCTGGTGTCATGATATGCCAAAATGATTGGATCTTAGATTCTGCCTTTAGTGCCTCGGAAGTAGATTCTTTTTCTTCTCCAGCTGATATGGTCTTGGAATTTTCAGCAAGTGGATGCCCCTTTACCTGGAGTTTATATGACTTGGTCCACCCAAACGGTGCTCTCTGTATATCAAGACCATTTTTGCTTGACTCCATTTCTTTTAGAATTGAGAACGCTGTATTTGGAGATGCAAGTTTTGAACTCAAATGTGCATAAGGGTACAACAGCAATTTGTTACAACCTACTTTTTTCATAGATTCTGAAATTTCACTCATCGCTTTTTTTGCCACTTCAGAGTTATCTCCCTCCTCGACTGCTACAAAAGCCACCACTATCTCATCGAAATGTTTTGATTGAGGATCAATTTCTTCTGCGGATTTGATTTCTTTTTTGACTGGAGTGAATTCTATGTAATCGCAGTGAAGCTGCAATATACGCATGTTCTGCACTTGATCCTGTTGTAGAATTAAACCTTATGCCAAAGTTTTCCAAAATGTATCTTTTTCGATTAAATTGTAGTTTGTGCAAAGACAAAATAGGTACGTGCTTTCCAGAAGGCTTGGATCGGTGGTCTAGCTGGTAGGATACCGCACTCACACTGCGGTGGTCAGGGGTTCAAATCCCTTCCGATCCACCATTTCTAACCTAAGGATTCTAGTTTTGTGGAAGCGATATCGTAAAAACGGTGGGTGGGGATTTGACCGATATGGATCCACCGTGAGATTCTATAATGGCGCGAACACTGGAAAGACCAAGGCCTGTTCCAGTTTGTTTGGTGGTAAACAATGGCTCAAATATTTTACTAATATTTTCCTTTGATATTCCATCCCCTGAATCCTCACACTCTATGACCAGATTATTTTTTTCACTCTTGGCACGTATTGTTATTTTTCCTTCATTTTCTCCTATTTCGTCGATTGAATTTAACAAAATGTTGGTAAAAGCAACTGACATCTGAATTTTATCTGCCATCAGAGAAAAGTCATTTTCTGGCAGTGTTAATGAAATATTTTTTGGAATGTTTATGTTTTTAATGGAATAATCTAAAATGTTGGAAATTGAGACCAGTTTTTTGTCCAAAGGCATTGTTTTAACAAATTCTAATACTTGGTTAATCTGGTGATTGATTCTAGATACTTCATCATTTATTATTGGAAGATATTCCTCAAGTTTTGGGTCAAGCTTGTTATTGACTCTCATCTCAATTGTTTGAACTGCTAATCTGATTACGCTTAATGGGTTTCTAAGGTCATGCGAAATTCTTGCGGTAAGTTCACCTATTGCAGATAGCTTTTCTTTTTTTATCACTTCATTTTGTGTTTGTAATATGATTTTAGCTTGATTTTTTGTCTTGTCAAATAAGAGTATCACAAATAATATGGCAACTCCAATTAAGGCAATCAAACTTGGAAAAACAAAATCAAGAAAATAATAGAGCGTCTTTGTAGATTTTGCAGTATTAACTAAAATATTTTTGGAATAATCTGTAGTATGTTTTTCTCCGATCTCTACCTGTGCTCCTCTGATTCCATCATTTACAAAATAATCATCCCATTCTTTAGAAAAAGAAACCATAATTCCAGTTACAGGTTCAACTGAGATTGTACAACTTCCATCAGAAAGTATCTTTTTAGATGAAAATTGTGGATGGTCTGAAGATACGTCCACCCCACTATATTTGCACGAGAAATCATACACATCAAGACCATTGATGTTATCTTCCCGGTCAAAAACAAAAGGAGTTTCAGAAAATATCATGGGATGAAAAAAATCATAATCCTTTTTTTGAACATTGGGTGGAAAAGTAAAATATTCATTCGTCGATTGAATCTTTTCAGTGGTCCTGTCAACAAAAAATGTATGGGTGTCATCAAAGACGATTTTATTTGTTACAGGATCTTTTCCTAGTATAGTAGAATTGATCTCTAAAATATTCCCAGTAACATTTACTACATTTTCTCTTAGAGTCTCTCTTATCCCAAATGGTTCAGACAGGTTTCCTACAAGGGAATTCAATACCCTATCTTGTCCTTCTTGTTCTGCAATAAATTCATAGTTTAATGGGATTTTTTTCATTTCATTAACAAATAAGCTATATATGATCATGACAGAAATAATAACTAAAATCCTGAAGTTTAACGGTTAATAAACACCTCCATGATTTCATGCAGCTTGTTTTGATCACCACACTCGTTGCATGTTGTGATGACCCACGAGATGAAATCCTCCAGCAGATCAAGACAGACC
>JBOGRA010000067.1:0-9593 GCA_050749325.1 Nitrosotalea sp.
TCTCTTACCAATCTATTAACAAAAAATGCAAGCCATGTAAGCTGTGTATAAGAGCGAAGCTGTGACATATTTCTTGAGCTTCTAACTGCGTTTGCACTACCTAAAATATACTGCCTTAGTTTCTTGTCGTAGACAATGTTACTTACAGATCTACTTGGGATAACAAACTGGGGAAATTTCCCTTGATCAAGATTGTCATATATGTTAAGACCATGTTTTTGTAACAGAGAAAGAAGTTTTTCTTTTTTTACCTCTGCTGTTCTCTGGTTAGATTTGTTCTTCAATTTCACTTCCCATCTTTATTAGTTGTTTATAATTTGGTTCCTTTTTCTTCCCAGATAGTTCTGTCGCAAATTGAGATATTAGTGGAACATATTTTGCATAAAGATTTGCTCTTTTCTTCTCCATGTCTGCAGCTCCCTTCCTTGACATGTGAACGGCAAGTTTTCTTGCTAAATATTGTAACGCGTTTTTTAGCTCACGTTCAAGTTCTGGCCTGTCAGCAACATTCTCTTTTCCCACAGTCTTATACGGAATTCTAGTTGAACAGATATGAGAGACTATTACAAGAGGTGGATCTCCTTTTATTTTGTATCTGCTCCAATCCATCTCATTGATAATCTTTAGTACGACATCACTTCCTTCATCATAGAGCAAAGGAATCCTATTAGCAAACCTGTATACCTTAAGCCCAGCTGATGGAATATCCCCCCCATATGCAATGCCCATCTCAACTACAAATGGAAATCCAGAATATGCGGATGCACTGCGCTGTATCACAGAAGCAAATTCAGGGTTGAAAAATTTCATAATTCCTTTAGAAAGAGGTTCTTCTCCCAATGGTGCAAGACAACTTGGATCAGGTGCCAGAAAATCATCAAACTTTTGAAGTGCATCAGCTAATCTGACCAATTCCTCATTTGTCATACTGCCTATCCTCCTTTCGGGTTTTAATTTTGCAAATTCACAGAACTTTTCTGCAGTAGTTGGGCCCACTCTTTGGAATCTTTTAGTTAAGAATGTAAGCAGAGTGTCGCCCTGAATTGTGTTTGCAAGTTGTTTGTAGTATGGACTTTCCGGATCAAGTTCTATTGCATGAGATTGCGACTCACCAAAGTCCCAGTAGGTAATTTTTTTGTTGGCAACATCAACGTCATCAATTCTTATTTTTTGTAACCCATCAAAATCTATGTTTAGAAATGACATGACAGAAATTATTGTTCTTACCGGCCTTGATAGATCTGTCCAGCGTTTCTGAGCTCTTTCAAGCATGTCTTTAGTTGTAAGACTTTTCTTTTGTAGACCCAGCTCCTTCTTTATTTTATCTATCATTTTATTGTCAACTGGTGGAATCTGATAATGAGTATCTACTATCATCCTCCGTATTGTTTCAACATCTACACCGTGTGGATGTGGTTTTATTATTGTGGGTGGGGGTGGCATTTCCTTTACAATTCTTGGATAATGAAATTTTTCACCAGAAGGATCTTCAAATGTCATGGAAGCATAAGGCGTGATAAGCGATGTTTGAGAAACATAATCACGTATTTTGGATCCTGCCTTTGAATAGTCCCCTTCAAGCACAATACTGACAGAGAGTCCGGTCTTTGATGCCTCCTTTGTGTTATGTTTTAAAATTACAGGCTTGTTTTTCTGGATATCAAGCAACATCATAAATTCGTCAATCGTTTTTCCATCAGCACAGCTTTTCACTGTAACTGGTTTGTTTGTAGTTATTTGACCATACAATATGGCCATAGTAGCACCAAGTCCAAACATTCCTCTTGCCTGCTTGAGTCCAAATTTTGAACCATAAAGAACAGTACCAAACGCATGCGGTACATGTTTTGGCTCGATACCAGGACCGTTGTCTTTAACTGTTAAGATATAGTGTCTTGGATCGGATTGTTCATAATCTACCGCCTTTATTGACATGTGAATATCAGGTGGAATCTTCTTTTGATCACATGCATCAAGTGCGTTTTCTACAAATTCCCTTACTGACGTGTACAATGATCTAGTAGGATTGCTAAAACCTGCAAGATCCCTGTTTCTATAGAAAAATTCACTAGGGGAAATTTGGCTGAAGGTTTCCTTACTCAAAGATATTTTCACCCTCCCAGAGTTGTAATTTTTCCATCTTTTGTCTTCTCCTTGAATCTTGAAGATCATTGTAAACCTTCCCGTGGGTGCTACCATTTGAAAGAGCGGTAATGGCTTGGACTGCAGACCTTAGCTGCTTACCCTCTCCTATTATCGCAACCGTACGGCCATAGACTGAGATGGTGGCGCCACTTAGCTCCTCAACATTTTTTCTAACTCTTCCACTTTCGCCTATTATTCTACCCTTTACTCGTTCGATCTGTGATGTTGATTTACCCACAAATTCTCGTAAATCAATTATATGTAATGAATTTTCGCCTTCAAGAAGTCTCATAGCTTTGTCAGGAGAAAATCCCCTACCTATTGCCAATACAACCTCTTCTGCTTTAAACGGCATTACATTTTCAACATCACCAGATCCTCTAATAATTATCTCTCCTGTTTGACCGTCAACAGATAAAGAAACGGAACATATTTTTTCTATCTTGGCCTTTACTCTCCCAGATTTACCTATTAATGCGCCTACCCTTTCAAGAGGAACCAGGATGGTTTTTTCAAAGATCATTTCATTATCCTCTTTATTATGTCAGATGGATTTGCAACTGTCAATCCCCTTTTAACAAAGAATTTAGTTATATTATTAATGTCTCTTTCAAGAAACTTGATCGCATTGGGATGCTTGATATCTACTGCAGAGCCAAGATCAAAAACTAACAGCCCTTTTTCTGTCTTAAAGATGTTATATTCAGACAGGTCTGCATGCACCAACTTTGCTTTATTATACAAATCGTCAATGATAGACACGGTACTTTCATAATCGTTGTAATCAACTTCGGTCTCAACCAAGGAGGGTTCTGGCACACCATTCTTGCCTGCAAATTCCATTACAAGCACATTTTTTATCACGGTTATAGGTTTCACGCACGGCAACCCCATCCTGAAGCATTTATTTAGGTTCCCAAACTCTTTTTGTGCCCAAAGCTCAACCAAATGTCTTGTGCCTTTTCTTATTTTTGTAAATCTAGGATCTCCCAGCAAGTAAGGGGCTCTCTTTTTGAAATTCGAAGTTGTTACAAGATATATCTTCAATGCCAAGTCATTCCCAGACGGTCCAACAGCCCAATATGTTTTCGATTCTTTGCCTGAACCTACAGCACCGTTCACATAAGAAATTATTCCAGAATTTTTCAACCCTGAAAGAGTCATTATTGTGGATTTATCAAAAACATCATCTATAACCTTGTTCTTGTCAAATCCGTCTTTCTCTGATTTTTGCTCTCTTTCTTTTTCTAAAAGTCTACCATCAATTCTTTTTGCTAATTTTTTTTCAAGTTCATCGGTCAACATTTTGAATTAAACGGACTTGGTAAAATTGATTGTGCTATCAGAAATCTTTTGCCAAGTGGCCATTTTCCTTTAACCAATCTACCTGTGATAATGTGTATCTCCATGTGATGTCTCCTCTATCATCTGCCTTGAAATCCCAAGGCGCTATAACAACAATATCGTTGTCACGAATCCATATTTTTCTTTTCAATTTGCCACGGATTCTTCCCATTCTTGTTTTATCATCAATACATCTTACTAACACATGATCACTACCTAATAGTTTGATAACTCTGCCAAGCATTTCTCCCTCTTCTGGTATTTTCATTTCCTTTAGTTGACTTTCGTTTAACACCTTACGCTTTCCCAAAATTCTCAGTCTTCGATCGGTTCAGTGCGTATATAACTGTTGTATTCTCAAAATTTAAAAACTAAAAGTAATGGTACGCCATCAATCTTTTTGATTCCTTTCGATGACCCTACTCCAATTTTTACAGATAACGCAATTGTTTTTTCTCCAGCCATATTAATGATGGAAGAATTTTTCAGTAGTTGTTCTGCTTCTTTTTCCTCTACAACTCTTTCAGCAAAATAACTTTGACTTATGTTCATTGTAAGATTAGATTCAACTAGCGTTCTTCCAACCAAATCAACATCGCATATGTTTAACATTTTGTTACGTTGATAATTAACAACTTTTACCGCAAATGCCATTATGCATATTGGCCCTTTAGAGATGATTTAGCTCCACATGCCTCACAAACAAGAAAATGGACTCTGTTAGATTTTTCTACTCTTGTATCAGGACTCTTACATGTTGGGCACTCCACATATTCCTTGACATATATGGTCAGAAGAGATGTAAATTCCTGCGGTTCCTTTTTACCCACAAACACAGCTTTATCTCCTGCAAATTGAGCTGGAGTGGCAAATTCTTTAGAAAGATACTGAAGTATTTTTTCAGGCTCCCTGCGCAATATCTTTGGAAACTCTGAAAAGTTACGAAAGAATGTTCTATTTCCTTGCCACATGATGTCTACTTTTGGAAGTTCAAATCTAGATGTAGAATCCTTCCTACTCTCAGATACCTTATCCTGCACTTTCTTGAGCAGTTTTTCATATTCGCTTTTTGTCAACTGCATTGTTCAAGATGGTGTTACCTATATTGATTTACTTCAAAAAAGAAAAAAGTGGTCCTCTAAGGCTTTCCTATTCGAAAGACGTTAGTGCCACATTTTGGGCAGGTTCCCTTTACCGCAGGTCGTCCATTCTTTAGCTTAACTTCTTTTGGATTTGCGATCTCGACTTTCTTCCTGCATTTCACGCAGTATGCTTGAGTCATTTCACGTTCTTACGAATGAAGTTGTATATAGCAAGGCGCTGTAAAAATTATTTCACTATACGCTAGAGGCTATTGAATTTTTACAATGTCTTTCTCAGGCCATATATAAAAAATTTATACAAATAGTTGTACTTTTTTGATATTTCTTAGATTGAAATGATCCAACTTGAAGAAATTAACAGATTGACTAATTGAATCATCAAATTGTTTTACCCGAGTTATACTTTTAAACGCCACAAAGAGAGTCAACCAAATGGCAACCAAAAAGGGCATTGTCATTACGATCATATTGCTTGGTGCCATAACAGCAGCAAGTTTTGCCATATGGATATTGCCACAAAATAGGGGGCCAGCTTTTGTCGTATCAGATTATGGAAATGAGGTTGAAAGTGTAAAAGAGCGACACTTGTTGATAATGTCTGAAATGGATTCTGATCTAACTGGCCTGTTAAACCATTCTATTGTTCCAGACGATTTCATAGCCAGAGCACAGACGTCGTCATCGCAAACTACTTCTCTCATAACCGAGATTATAGAAAGCAGCCCTCCTCAAGAGTGGAGAGAGAGCTATTTCAACTATGATGAGGCATTAAAAAAATACAATGACTATCTCACAGAAACCATTGCCCTAGCCAATAAGGTAAAGGACAACGCTTCTTCTAGCGACCTGTCTGATGAGATGTCAAAGATAGACTCGTTGAGAAATGATACCAACTCATTTATCGCAAAGTCTAATGAGACGAGTCCCTGATATTATCAAAATCACACCTTGAGAGGGTCAAAACTTTCTTCAATTTTAGTAATATTTCGTAGAAATTAGATTAATTAATAGGAAATACAATTTTATCCTGTATCATGACAACCAAGGAGACTAGTTTACGAAAGGACAATATTGAAACAAAAACTAGCAGACTGTTGGTAATCTGTGTTGACAGAGATGATGACATAGGAAGCAAAGCAGGAATCAATACTCCAATAGTAGGACGAAATGCTTGTCTTGAAGCAGCACAGCGACTTGCGCTTGAAGATCCGGAAGATGCAGATTCTAATTCCATCTTTGCTGCCGTTAAGACTTTTGAAGATTTGGTAAGCAAAGGATACCAAGCGGAGGTAGCAATAGTTTCTGGAACAGAGAATAAAGGTGTGCAAGGTGATGAAAAAATTATTTCACAGGTAAGAACCATAGTAGAAGTATTTTCAGCTAATGGTGCAGTGATTGTATCAGATGGAGAAGACGATGAAAGTGTAATTCCAATAATTCAAAATGTTTTGCCCATAGTATCAGTCAAACGAGTTGTTATGAGAGCCAGCAGAAGTGTAGAGTATTCTTATGCAGTATTTGGAAGATACCTGAAAGCCATTGCTTTTGATTCAAAGTATTCAAAATTCTTTCTAGGAGTACCTGGAATTTTATTAGTAATTGGTGGAATTGCAACAGTACTTGGACTTACAAAAGAAATTTTTGCAGTAATGGTAAGCATTCTTGGAGGAGCATTTCTTATCAGAGCATTTGATATTGACAGGACATGGTCGCATTGGACAAAACCAACTCCTGCAGGATTCATACGTGTGTTTACACTTGTGGCTGGAATTCTTTTTGTTCTAGCATCTATAACAGCTGGAGTCGGTTCTATTAGCCCCCAAATATCAACTGCAAAACCAGATGAGATACTCAAGCTGGTAATGAACAAACAAACTATGGGCTTGTTTGTCTCTGGAATGTTGCCATTTCTCTGGATGGGAATTGGCTGCATACTTGGCGGATCGTTGCTTAGCAGTTGGTTTAGAGGAAGCATCAGATCAATTACAGACATACTGAGAATAATTGTACTTATAACACTGTATCCAATAATTGCACAGTTCGATATAGTCATAACAAGAGATGAGAGTCCTTTCACACTAATTCCTCCGTTACTCCTGGGGTTGGCAGTAATACTGATATCAGCGTCACTGCTCTTCCATAAATATAGAAGGAAGAAAGGTGGCGAAGTGCTATCGGAATAAAAGACATAACTTTTCAATTAGGTGGTTTTTACACCCTTTACTCTAAAAAGCTTGAAAAGGAAATACGAACTGGGGAGATTCCAAAACACATAGCAATAATACTTGATGGCAATAGAAGATGGGCTAAAAGAAACCTAGTCTTTAGGACAGATGGCCATTTTAGAGGAGCAGATGCAGTTGAAAAGCTGTTAGACTGGTGTGAGGAACTAAACATCAAGATAATTACCCTTTACGTCCTGTCTGCAGAAAATCTAACCCGAAATGATGAAGAATTAGATCATCTTTATGATTTGATTAACCAGAGGTTAACGAAACTGTACAATGACCCACGGATTCATAAAAACCATATGCGGGTAAAGGCAATTGGTCGTATTGAACTACTGCCAGATTTCCTAAAAGAGATCCTAAACAAGCTTGAAACAGCTACAAAGGATTACGATAACCATTATCTCAATATAGCGGTGGCTTACGGAGGGCAAAACGAAATGGTTGACGCCATAAAGAAGATTGCTACTAGGATCAAGGAAGGTTCTCTTGATGTGAGCCAGATAGACAAGGACGTGATAGAATCGTGTCTTTACACATCGCATCTGCCACAATCATCTCCTGACATGATATTGAGAACGTCTGGAGAGAAAAGACTTAGTGGATTTTTAATGTGGCAAAGCGCCTACAGCGAACTTGTTTTCATGGACGTCTATTGGCCAGAATTTAGGAAAATTGATCTTATGCGAGCCATCAGAACATTTCAGAAGAGGGGTCGCAGGCTTGGCAGATAGAAAAGAGAAATACTAGTTTTATAAAGTTACAACACATATGATTGAAGAGAGATCAGCTGGAGCCATTTTATATCGTGAATCACCGTCAGGTAAACTCTACTTGCTTTTGAACTATCCTTCTGGACATTGGGATTTTGTCAAGGGAAATATTGAGAAAGGAGAGACTTTCAAACAGACTACCTTACGAGAGATTAGGGAGGAAACAGGCATAGTAGATGTGAGTTTTGTAGAAGGTTTTGAGAATAAGATGGAATATCATTACCAGCGCGATGGCGAACTTGTACACAAGGAGGTTGTTTACTTTTTAGCAAAAACAACAACAGAACATGTAGAAATATCACATGAGCATCTCGGATTCATCTGGCTCAAATTCAATGATGCAATGAAGAAATTAACATACAAAACAGCCCAGAGCTTGCTGAAAAAAATAAACGAACTAGGGTTCGAGACTTAGTTGTTGAAGTTTTTTTGCTTCCAAAATTTGGTTTTGAGAATTGAGAATTGTTCTTCCAACTATTAGGTAACTAGAGCCTGCTTGCAGAGTTCTTCTTGCGTCCCCCCCTTGTGTACCTACACCTGGCGAATAAATTTCGCAGCGGCCTCTTACAGATTTAGCCGTTGAAGATACAATGTCAGGCACGGTGGCACCCACTACTATCCCGTCAACATTTGAAGAATACGACCATCTTAAGAACAAGTCATGAATTTTTTGCATTTTACCTGTTCGAGGATCCTTTACATCAAGGCCATATCCTAGTTTTGCACCTGGGTGACTCATGTGTACAAGCGTTATTACTCCATGTCCATCATGATGGGCCGTCTTGACTAGTTCTTTGAGATTTTCAAGTCCCATTATTGGATTTGCGATGACCGCATCAAATCCACATCTCCAAAGTCTTTGTAGAGCAATCATGTTTGTATTTCCTATATCGTTTAGTTTGATATCAGCAATTGTTTGTAGTCCTTTGCTGTGAGCAAGTCGATTTATTTTTGTCAAACTTTTGTCACTCAAAGGCAATATCACATGAAAATTGAATTTGATTGCACATAGATATTTGCTCAGTCTATTTATGTTGGCAATTGTTTTTTTTTCTAATTTGGCCGCACTTGCATCAGTCAGATCATTTGCAAGTATTATTCTGCTCTTTCCTAATGAGGCTTTTTCTATTCTTCTTCTAAAACCTATCATAGCTTGACTAGAGGGTGTTTGCCTTTTAGCTTTATTACTTTAAGGTAAGAGTAGCCATGTTCGTTTAGACCACTAACAAATGAGGGCTCAATGCCATCCTTGCTTGAATATTTTAGGAATGGTTTTGTGGGTTCATAGTCAATTTTGACATGGCAAAAATATGACGCTTCGTCAGATTCGTTAAAGTTCATGAACACACCTACAAGCCATTTTGTACCTTCAGAAAATGCAAACAGTGGGAAGGGAGACTCTTCAAATCCATAGCTTAGTTTTATCAAGCTTATAAGATCCTCAAGCTCAAGCGGTTCATACATTACTTCAGGTTCAGCAGTTTCGGGTTTAAGAGATTCTGGGAGTGTCTTTATTCTTATGATTGGAGAGTAGAGATAAGTTGAATTTGTTATCGTATTGACAATATTGCAATCTTCCTTGTTTGTTTTAAAACCATACGAAAGATAATGGCCAACGTTTGCGTTTTGAACGTAATAGCTCACAGGCCTTTCTTTTAGGAGATCCATCTGGACAGAGATTACGTCCTTTCCATCCAATGTGAAAGAGAAACATGTACGAGGCATTCTTTCCAGAGCACAAACGAGTCGTGAAAATTCATTCATGTCGGAAACTTCGACATAACATGGATGTTTAACCATAGAATCACTCCTAAAATCACCCCATTAAAAGTAGTCGTTTGTTGTTTTACTGGTTTCTTCTATCAATGGTATCATTGACTTCAGGACCAGTTCCAATCAAGGTTACAGGCACCTTCAGTTTATCTTCAATAGTTTTTATGAAATATTTGGCAGGTGAGCTGAGGTCAGAAAATGATTGCATGTGAGCACATTCAGGATAT
>JBOGRA010000068.1:0-9578 GCA_050749325.1 Nitrosotalea sp.
CTGGTTTAAATGTAAAAAATGCATTATCTATCTAGTGCAGATTCGAAGAAGAAGCAGTCTCTGGTTCCTATTACCTGTTGTATTTAACGTACTGGGAGGAACAGTCGCATATTTTGTTATCCGAGATGATGATCCCAAAAAAGCCAGGAGCTGTCTCTTGCTTGGAATAATTCTCGCCGCAATACCTGTACTACTGTTTGCGATACCAATTCTGGTTGGAATAACTATCTTGCCGCACCTTCTGCCACCAGTTAATATATCTCACATGAACTACATGTGACTTATCAGTCGATTTTGTAGCAGAACTAAGTAGCACAATGGCATAAAATTGTTTTTTGGAAATCCTCTCTTGAAATATTTAAGAAAAGTAGCCCGGCCCAGATTCGAACTGGGGTCAAGGGCTCCAAAGGCCCCTATGCTTGACCGCTACACTACCGGGCTTCGTTGGAATTCTATCTAGTTCCTTTAATAATGTTATTTGATGGCAGCAGGTTCTGGTAAAACAATGATCAAAACTTTTTGAGGGTAATAACATTGTTTTTCAAAACCTAGGATCAATTCGGCCAATTACTGACAAAAGTGATCTAAACCTTGTCACTTTTTATCTTGGAAAAAGTTCTTGCCCACTCTTGGTTCTCATGTCTTGCTTGAGCCTGTGCGTTCTCGTATAGCAACTGGTAGACCCATGATATTATCTCAGACCAGATTGCCCTAAGCGATACATCATCGGAGAAGAATATGCCTGTTCTTACTATAATCATTGCCGGAATGTTTCTTGCGTTTGCAGCGGGGTCTTGCTGCCACTTTTTTAATACCCTGTCGCAAAACTGTAAAATGTCATTTTTTGATAGCGCAAGGCTGTCAGGGTCTGCACTCTGGCTCTTTTTTGTTCCAGGCTTGTTTCTAGTACCGGTCTTTCTAGTATCGTTTTTTGTATCTGTATTTGATCCTGCCCTCTTCTTTGGTCTCTTGGCAGATGCCTTCTTTCTCATGATATGTTATTGTATCCTAGGTAGCCTTTAGTTTTTTGATCTGTCATTGAGAATGATGATCTCTCTTAATAGGAATGGAGACGTATTATTGTACGCCATGAACATATATGACAAAAAATCAGTCCGTTGCTCCAAGTGTGACAGGTTCATAGGCGAGATCGATTACGATGCAATAGTAACCCTTCCAAAGTGTGGAAGGTGTGCAAATCCTATGCCCGAAGGCGATGACAAAATACAATACATTGTCTCAAAGTTCAACAAAAACCCAAAGAACTTGGTATCAGATGCGTAGGCTGAAAAATTGAAATCCCGCTAGAGCACTTGTCTCAAGCTCGCTTGTTGCCGACATGTTTTGCTACTCTCGAAATGGGTCTCAAAAAGTATACTTTCCTTAAATTTATGACAATTATAATTTCCCTACAACGTAACAGCACCTGAAATAGATATAATGGCATCTTGTCTCTAGTCATTTAATTTGAAGACAATGTTACGAAAGATTCTTGTTGTGTTTGTCCTAGTCTTAATTTTTCCATTGATTACAACTCAAAACGGTTTTGCCTCTGCTGACACGGGATCGGGGCAGGCCCTTGGAGAAAAAATAAACATAACTGAATACGCTCCCCCGTCCAATATCCGCCTCTCACCATTTCTGGTCTTTGACAGCCATAGAGATGCCATATGGATGGGCGACATTACCAACGGCAGTGGCAAGATAATACAGTTTGATCTGACCTCCAAAAAATTCATAGAGCATAAGATTCCGGGAATTGATATCGCAACTCACATGGCTTTGGATTCCAAAGATACGATTTGGTATGCAGATTCGTTCAAGTATTATCTTGGCAACTATGATCCAAAAAATGGTTCAAACAAGATCTATGTATTACCGGATCAATATGGGGTAAATGGCATTGTAGTTGACAGCTCCGATAATGTTTGGCTCTCCATGTTAAATTCCGAAAACATTGAGGAGTTTGACACTCATCAAGACAAGTTCTCGGCCATTGACCTTAGATTTCCGCCGCTTAGCATGACTTTTGACAAGACTTCTGGCAAGGTGTGGACTGCAGAATTGACCGGATCGGTGGCCAGCATAGACCCTTCAACGAAGAATGCTACAGAATACAGCCCAAGCAAACTTACGTTTGGAGTCCCAACTGCTATAATGGCTGATCCAAAATCTGGCAAGATATATTATTCTGAGCACAACTCGTATGATGTTGCCGTGTTTGATCCAGTCTCGAAGACTTTTACGAAATACCCTCTTGATTTTGGTGGATATCCATCGGGAATGGTACTGCGCAATAACACAAGCCTCTGGGTATCGCAGCACACACTTGACAAGATTGCAGTAATAGATATCAATACTGGAAACACAAAACTGGTTCAGCTCCCAGCAGATGCACTAGTCCAGTCTCTAGAAGAAGATTCTGATGGCAACGTGTTATTTGTAGACCAGAGAACAAACCAACTAGGGGAGGTAAGCGTCTTGTCCCAAGTACCGGAATTCTCCCAGGCAATTGGATTTGTTCTTGCCCTAGGCATGATAATTATCATAATTGGGCAGGCAATGGCAAGAAAGACAAGCCGGCCACTGACAATTTTGAATCGACCATAAAAAGAGAAATTTCAAAAACGCTGATAATTATGCTGGTGTGAGCCCATGTCTTGATAGACCCCTCAGTGTGAGTGATCCAGATAGAACTGTTCCTTGTCAATCTTTTTTGCATCGATGCCTTCAGTTTCCATGAGATCTTGCATGATACCCTTTCCCTTTACAAGCTTGCCGTCTTGCCCCTGAGTGACACCTACAATAAAGCCACTGCTTCCGCAAATTGGATTAAATACAGATTTTGGGTTTTCATGATATTTTGTAAGCGTCTTCTCAACGCCTCCTGACGGGTCCACAAAGAACCTACCCTTTCGGAAAAATACTCGTGGATGGTCAGATGCAGGAATCTCTGTATCTCTTGTAAATGTAAAGACAACCTTGAAATTTTCCATCTTTTTTGCCATTTCAATTAGCCATTTATAATAAATCACGTTGACCGTCCTCTCAGTACCAAGATAAAGGTGAGGGTTACTGTAGAACAGGACAAGCTTTACCTCAAGGTCTGGCTGGTCTTGCATGTATTGCACAAGGCCTCGCGCCGATTCTGCCCCATTTTCGCCAGACCAGTACGCAATATCCTTCTCTGTTCCAGATGCAATCTTTGAGAGAAAATGATCCTTTTTTAGGCCAAACTTTACCTTGACCTTGTCGCCAATCTTTGCCTGCTCAAAAAAATATGCTGCAAAACCATCTGCCTTTTTGAGTGCCGGATTGATGTATCCATAAGGCTTTTCGCATTTTACCGTAAGCTCTACATTATCTCTATGGGGTGATGACGCAATGGAATATGCTCGCTCTACAAAACTTTCTTCCATCCCTCCAGTAGTCGGCCTTTTCAGATATGTGCCAATTGTCACAAACTGGCCAATGGAAATCTCGGATTTTTTTCCAGTTGAAAATGTGTACGTGTAGGTGTTGGCAGTTTCCTGCACTTTGCTTGTTATCTGCCACTCGACAGACTCTTGGCTAGACATTGATGTGAGATATATTTGTGATATAATAAAACCTATGGAAGATTCTTGGTTGAGCATGATAAATTACCGTCTGACGGACTTTCAAACAAGACATCTGTCCCAAACCTGGGAGATGAAATAAAGACGGACAAAACAAATCAGATGAAAAAGGATCTCATCTGGGCGCAGATAAAGAAACTAGCAGTCACATGTCTTCACAAATGAACTAACATATAGCATCGATGGTTTCAAGTTGTCATAATGAGCAAAAAATGCATAATTTGTGGCTGCAAGGACCACAGGCTTGTGGGATGTATCACACACAGATCAAAGAAATGCTCATGCTACAAAAAGACAAGCTAGGTTACAGATACTATAATTTTGAAATCAGTGGTTGGAATTATAAAAGAGAGTAGTGTTTGCAGCGTAAGATGGAACACCATGACACAGACCAAGACAGGTTCAGGATGTTCTTTGAGGCATCTCCGAATCTAATGTGCACGCTTGATTCTGGCGGCATAATAACTGACATCAACAGACGCGCACTTGATTACATTGGGTATGTCGAAGAGGAGCTGGTTGGCAGGTCGTGCTTTGACTTTATAGAACACAATTACAAAAAGGTGGCACTTGATGGATTTGCACATATGCAGAAAACCGGAACAGGCCCGCTAATTGAGATACTACTGATAAAAAAAGATGGAACAAAGTTTTACGGCATGTGCAGCGGTGCAAGGCTTGGAAAAAAAGATCCGCCAGAATACATCATTGCAATCCAAGACATGTCCAAGATGCATGAGGCACTACAAAAGGCAGAAGAGGGAGAGGTTCGGCTAGAAGACCAGTATACAGAATTAAAAAAGACACACGAGTCACTTGTACTTACGGAAAAAAAATATCGCAACCTGTATGATAGCTCACCTGACATGCTGCGCACCATAACGCTTGACGAAAAAATAATTGACTGCAACGATGTATATGCAAAAAACCTTGGATACACAAAAGAAGAGATTATACAAAAAGCGCAAGCAATTGATCATATTGTCGAGAAAAGTTATGGTGAGCTGACAAAATCAATTGCAGAGTGGAAAGAGAGTGGCAAGATAATCAACAGGGAGATCTGGATGAAAAGAAGAGATGGCTCTGAATTTCCAACGTTGCTTAGCGGCACCAACATTTACGATGAGCAAGGAAGGTTGGTTGGAAGAACCGTCGCATTAAGAGATATCACTGAAATATATCGCTCAAAAAAAAATTGGAAGAAAGTCAGGCAAAGCTAAGTGAACAGTACGAGGCACTAAAAAATGTAGAGCTTGCAAAGGACGAATTTCTGGCAATGGTCACACACGAATTGAAGACGCCTCTTGTGCCAATACAGGGCTACGTGGACCTGACACTTGCAGGAAATTTCGGTCCGCTTACTCCAACGCAGCATGAAAGGCTTGAGATAGTAAAATCCAGCACCGAATCCATGCAAAAGCTGATCTCTGATCTACTTGATGTGCAAAAGATAGAGCTTGGGCAGCTAAAACTGGAAAAAAGTGTACACGACCTTGCAGAGATTGTATCAAATACAATATCAGACATAAAGCCGCTAACTAACAAAAACAAGATAGGGATAACAACATCTCTTATGGTAGATGCCACATGCACGTGTGACAATACCAGAATATCTCAGGTTGTGGCAAACCTTGTACTTAACGCAATCAGTTTTTGTCCAAAGGAGGGGGGCACTATAACCATAACGCTTGACAAGAAAGAAAAATTCTACTATATGGTTGTAAAGGACAACGGAATGGGAATACAAAAAGACAATCTTGACAAGATCTTTGTAAGGTTCTATCAGGTTGATACGTCAAACACAAGGGAGCACAAGGGTACAGGGCTTGGCCTGTCCATATGCAAGGGAATAGTTGAGGGGCACGGGGGAAAGATCTGGGCAGAATCCGAAGGAATGGGAAAGGGAACAGAGATTCACATGCTGCTGCCTGCCTGATATTTCAATAATTAACAAGGAAATCCTTACCCTAATCTGCATACTCCCAACTCTAAAGGGCATAGGCTTTCTCGTACTTTTGTTTGTAAGTTGTCAGAAGAAGTCCCTTACTTAGTACCTTAAACTTTATCTTCCCATTTGCACAATTAGGTATACCATGAAGCTTCTCCCAATGATCCTATCTGTACTACTTGCAGGCTCTGCATTAGGATATGGCATGCAGGCATCAGCACAGATGGCAGGAGCCGGAGGGGGTACGCCTTGTTCGGCGTCATTTCCATGTGCCCAGATCTGTGGCGACCATCCGTGTGCACCAGGCGAGGTCTATACGCCAGGTATGACAAGCTCTAACGCAAGTGCGACAAAAGCAGTATCGCAGAACACAAACCAGACAGGAGTCCCAAGCATTGCAACACAGATGGGCGTGTCAGCAAACGTAACTGTTACCAAGATTGCAAATGGAACAAATACTGTAAACGGTACCTCTACGCAAGAAAATATAGTGATGGGGGCAAATGCAACTGTTACAAAGTCCTCAAATGGTACAATGACTGGTTCCATGAGTTCAGGTTCCATATCAACGCCAAGCAATTTGCCGTCTCCAAGAGCGCAGGTAACTGCTGGAGCCCAGCCAACAAATGTCAAATGTATTTCGGGGTTTTACTTGATGATAAGCAACTCTGACTCGCGCCCTGCATGCGTAACACAAAGTACCATGTTATTGCTTGAGGCAAGAGGTTGGGGACAGGGAGCGCCCTAGATTTTTAGAAGAGATGACTTGTTAATTTTATTTTGAAGCACAATAACGCTTGTTAGTGTAATGCCAAACACAAGGCTTGATAAGATTCCAAATTCTGGAGCTGCAAAGACCTCAAGAAATAGCGAACTTGGTGCCGTAACCGAATTGGGGCTGATTCCGTTTGACTGCAGACATGCCTTTGACTGCTCCATGATGGAATATGGCTGGGCCACTTCGGGGTCTGATATTAGATAACTGTGAAGTTCTTGGTCTGTCGCACTCGGGTTCAGCGAGAGATATGAACTCAGATCGCCATCTATCTTGATAACTGATGACTTGTAGATTGCCTTCTCCAGTGGAAGGTTCGAGCCATTACAGTAATAGTTGCCATCAACATCAAACGCTGCCCATGCAGGACTTGAAGAGGCCGTAAGCAGCGCAACACATCCAAATATGACAAGCTTCATTGTATGCCTCTATGTAACAAAGCGAATTAAATTTTACCACAGAAGGCCCTGTTACATCTTGGTAATGTTATCATACCAAAATCCCATAATTCTAACAAAATTCGTATAACTTATTCATGAAATAAACTGTTATCGGCCTATGATACAGTTTAATCAAAACATCTATTCTATCCATTGATGAAAGGAAAATAGTTGAAGTCTGACATTACGATAATTGGAGCAGGAATTTTAGGAACCTCGCTTGGATATTTTCTCTCACACGTTACAGACAAGAAAATTCTGGTGCTCGAACAAGCGCCAGAGGTTGCATTCCATACAAGCAGAAGAAACACAGGAAAGGTCCACGCACCATTTCTTTACGACCCGCAAAAAAAGAGGCTCTTTGCAAAGGCTACAGCGCTTGGGTTTGAGATGTGGGAAATGTACGCAAAACAAAAGAGCTTGCCGTTCAAAAAAGACGGGGTCCTGGAAGTATCGCTTGACGAGCAGGGCACCAAGAGACTGGAAAAATACATATCATGGGGAGAACAGAACGGGCTGAAAAAAGAAGAAATAAAACTTTTAGACGGCTCGGAAGTGTCAAGACAGGAGCCAGAGGTGCACTGCCAGAAGGCAATATTTTGTACCAAGGACGCATCAGTAGACTATGGCAAGCTTACCGAATCGCTGATGGAGGACGCACGGCAAAGTGGCGTCAGTTTTTTGCTAAACACAAGAGCCCAAAAGATACAGGACAGAAAAGAGTTTCTTGAGATAAAAACAAACTCCGATGTTATACAGACAGACTACATCGTAAACGCAGCAGGGGGTATGTCAATTGATATTGCACATGCAATGGGTGTGGCACAAGATCTCACAGACATTCACTTTCGCGGCGAGTACTGGCAGGCTGACCACATATACAACAACCTTACCCGAGTCTCAGTGTACTCTGTACCAAAGCATCCAGAGTATCCATTCTTGGATCCGCACTGGATTGTGCGACATGACGGGCGCTGTGAGGTGGGGCCAAACGCAGTGCCAGTCTTCAGTCCATACGGATATAATTTCACAGAAAACATCAAAGAGTTCCCGTCAAAGATTCTTGAAATGCTGTCATCTGGCGCAGCAAAGATGCTATTTGATTCCCAGTTTCTATCGCTTGCGACACGCGAGTTTCTTTCTTCTGCATCAAAGACAGTTATGATTAACCGAGTAAGGGAGTTTCTTCCAAAGGTTGACCCATCCAAGTTTCATGTAAGAGGTACTGCAGGGATACGCGCATCCGTGATTGACAGTGCAGGCAAGTTTGTCCCAGATGCGGTAATAAAAGAGGGAAAAAGATCAACTCACATTC
Source organism: Nitrosotalea sp. (assembly GCA_050749325.1). Classification (GTDB taxonomy): domain Archaea; phylum Thermoproteota; class Nitrososphaeria; order Nitrososphaerales; family Nitrosopumilaceae; genus Nitrosotalea. Next base: position 8,096 of record JBOGRA010000068.1, read on the forward strand.
TAAACTACAACTCGCCTGGCGCTACAGGCGCACTGCCGTTTGCAGTGCATGTCACTGAACAGATGAGGCAAAAGGGAGTCATAAATATACAGAAGACAGGATGCGGGCCATGGGATTACAACAAGATATCCGAATTTTTGAATGCAAGTTAGGAAAGTTGTTCTAGAATATCATTGACTTTATAAAATGCCGGCGAGAAAACCCGTACCTTTTAGGATTGAGAGTATATCAGTTTCAAACTTTGCAAAATGACCCCGTTGAGCTTCAAGTTCCATAAAGTTATTTCTTGGCAGAAATTATGCCCAGCCATCATATGATTCCAAAATTCTGGAAATGCGATTTTCTTTGATGTACAATCCATGAAATAATCAAAGATTGATTATAGTTTGCCTTTTTTTGTTATGATAATATCATACCAGCTTTGTTGCTCCCAAGGTATAAAATCAAGGATGATTTTCTTAAAAGATCGGTGGTAGATAATAGTGCGTTTCAAAAACCTTGGATCACTGACAATCTTCAAAACGCTTAAATAGAAAGTGGAGCGCACGTGAAAACAGCAAATGAAAATTCTCATTGCTATCTCAATTATAACGATAGTTGCTCTGGCCCTAGTTCCTCAGATATATTTCGTACATGCACAGCTTGGACAACAAACATCTGCAAAACAATACATCAACCTAAGAGCAGTGGTGTGGAACTTGTTCTTTAGAATGACCACTGCCGCGTTTGTAGTTGGTGCAGTTGTCTCAGGTACGATAATCTGGCTTTGCTGGAGGTTTAGAGAATCAAACCCAAAGAACACGAGTCCCACCAAATGGGAACATCTTGAGGATCCAACTGCTGGGCACTATGAAGAGGAGGGACACTAGATGGGTCATGATACAGCCGAGTGGGTCTTTGTTGCTGTTGTTATTGCAGTTTTGTGCTATGTCGGTGTAGATGCTTGGATGGTTGAAAAGGCGGTGGAAGATGTTCCAGCTGACGCCGAAGTTATCAAAGTAACCGGCCAGCAGTGGTTCTGGTCCTTTGAGCATGCGGATGGAACAAAGGAGATTAGCACTCTACATCTCAAGAAGGGTCATGCATACGTCTTTGAGATCTATTCAAGAGATGTAATGCATTCATTTAACATCCCGGACTGGGTGGTCTTTGAGGATGCAGTTCCAGGTCATGTAAACCATGCATGGTTTGCACCAAATGAGGTAGGAACATATCCCATACAATGCAGGGAATATTGCGGTCTTTTACACTATAACATGAGAGGATCGCTTGTAGTGGAGGATGATAACTCCACTTGAAAATAACCAAAAACATTTTATGTACATTGGAAACATTTGAAAAGATAGGGGCAGTAATATGGTACTAGAACTTCAAAAACCACGACCAGTTTGGCAGATAATGTTTTCAACACACCACACAGATGTGGGTTATCTCTATCTAGTATTTGGCATTATATTCTTGTTTATGGGCGGTGTGCTTGCCA
>JBOGRA010000069.1:0-9562 GCA_050749325.1 Nitrosotalea sp.
ACTCCATAACCCTGAAAATTGGCGAGCCAATAACTCTTACCAAGAAAAACTGGAGCGATATTGAAAATAAATTGATTTTTGGAAAGAAAGATACCGGCAGCTTTTTGCTTGTTGCAGTAGATACCACAGATTGTGGCATAGGAAGGCTGACTGGCACCCATCTCAATATAATACCCAACCTATACTCTGGTGCAAGTGGCAAAAGATACAAATCTAAATTCAATATTGAGGATTTTTTCAAAGAGGTTCAAAGTGCAGTATCAGCTACGATAAGGGAAAAAGATGAGATCATAATATTTGGTCCAGGAGAAACAAAAAAAAGATTAGGAAATTTTCTTTTTGAATCAGCCTCCATTAAGACACATACAATTCGTGTAATCGATGGCATTGATTCAAGTGGAGAAGATGGCATCTACACGTTTATCAAGTCAGAAACGATGAGACAGGCGCTCACCAAAAGCAAGATTGCAAAGGTATCTTCTATCCTAGATGAGATAATGCTCATGGTAAATAAAAAAATTACCAAGTTTACAATGGGCTTTGATGAAACGTCAAGGGCAAACGAGGCAGGGGCGGTACAATCACTAGTCTTCTCTGACAAGATTTTTGAAAATCATGATGAAGACCAAGTTATCGCATTTCTAAATCAAGCCGAAGGGAAGGGAGTAGAGGTATATGCAGTAGATTCAACAACAGACGTTGGCCTTAGGATCTCATCTCTTGGTGGCATTGTTTCTCTTCTTAGGTTTAGCCTTACGAGTTGAATTCACAAGCCAGATCTTATAGGGTGTGCTTACAGAGTCCATTTTCAGCTCTATAATTTCTGGAACCTGGTACGGATGTGTTTTTGCAATCTCTTTTTTGAGCAATTCTTTTGTTTTTGCCGTAGTCTTGAAAAGTGCCAAAAACTCCTCGGTGTTTTCTGTCTTTTTTTTCCACGTATATACAGAGTTTATTTTTGTATAATTAACACATGCCGCTAATCTCTTGTTTACTATCATATTTGCGATTTTAGATATGGATTTTTTGTCCGGATATGTTGAAACTATCACAATTCCCATATATAGCAACTGATAAATTTGCCCTGACTAAAAAGAGTATCAATTAATTTGACACTTGGATTTTTGCAACAAAATTCTATCATCTATGTTTTGATTGCATGGTGCATCGTATTTGCAATAGCAAAGGTCTCAAAACTGGACAAGCGCGGATTTGAGGTAAAACCATACAGCATTACCTACAAAAATCAAAATGTTCAATTACTTTTGACTAGGCTTTTGGGCAGAACGGAGCGTGCAACAAGAATTTTCTCAAATGCAAGTGTTGTGTTGGGATTTATAATGATGGGGGCAGGTTTTTGGTACCTCATTTCAAATCTTTCCAACTTTTTTGTAAAGCCAGAAGCATTTGCAGAGATGACGATACTCATACCAGGTGTTACAATTCAATCAAGTGCCAACATAGCATACTTTCTTCTTTCCGTTCCTATCGTACTAGTAATGCACGAGGGCGCACATGGAATAGTGGCAACCCTTGAAAAGATTAAGATCAAGACAGGAGGTTTTGCTGTCTTTATTGCACTGTTTGCAGGTTTTGTAGAACCAGATGAGGAAGAATTTGCTAAAGCCAAAAAAATATCACGACTCAGAGTAATAGGCGCTGGTGCAACATCAAATCTCATATTCTCTTTTGTAATTGCCGGCCTTCTTTTGTTCAATCCATCCTTTGCCATGATCATGCCAGACGGTATACGAAATGTGTTTTATAACGAACCCTTGGGCGTTCCAATAGTTTCTGTAGAGCCCGGCTCAGGAGCTGAAAAGGCAGGGTTGCAAAAAGACGATATCATAACTGGGATCAATGGCATTAACATAGCTCTTCCACAAGACTTTGCAAAAGTTCAGCTAAAGCCTGGAGATACCGCAACTGTGACTCTTACCAGATCAGGACAAACTCTTCAAATTCCTGTGATAACTACTCCGTCAAAAGACGATCCCCAGAAGGGCATGCTTGGAATCATGAGAGCTGCGTTGCCTTCCTATCAGCCAGTAGTACCCTATTACATACACTGGAGTCCAGAGGTATTCATGTTTTTGTTGTGGTTGTGGATGTTATCATTTTTCATCGGAATATTCAACATGCTGCCTTTACCCATACTTGATGGCGGCAAATTTGTCCATAGCATAATTGAAAAAAAGATCTCTGAAAAAGCACTAAAGGGAACAATGTTGTCGATATACACATTTACTTTTATTTTATTTGCACTAAACATAGCGCTATCAGCACTCAAATCTGGCTTTATCACAATTTAAGAAACTCGAAACAAAACATAGTTAAATTAAGGAAATGCGAAGACAGGGTCATGAAATGCGATTGGTGTGAAAATACAACGGTTTATTCCAGGAAATATTCCGGGGAAAATCTTTGTTCAGGTTGCTTTTCAAAGTCAATTATACGAAAGACTACAAAAACTATCTCAAAATACAAGATGATAAATGGCGGAGATATGGTGGGAGTTGCAGTTTCTGGAGGAAAAGATTCTTTGTCTCTATTACATACATTGAAGCAAATTTCATCAAATCATGACTTTACGCTCAAGGCCATTACAATTGATGAGGGAATTCCAGGATATAGAGACGAGGCATTAGAGATAGTAAGAAATTTTTGCAACAAGATTGGGGTTACTCATGTAGTTTATTCGTACAAGGAGATTTTTGGTACTACCTTGGAGCAATCACTTGAGCTACGAGAAAAAGAAAAGATCTCATCTTGTTCCATATGCGGCATATTAAGAAGACGCGCCATTGATTTTGGTGCAAAAGAGTTAGGAGTGGATACTGTTGCAACGGGTCACAACATGGATGATTTTATTCAGACTTTTATCATCAATCTTCTTTCTGGCGATACAACTAAGATAGGTTGGATGGACCCCGAACTATCAAACAACAAGACAAGAAAGATAAAGCCATTTTGCGAAATTTATGAAAATGAGATTGTATTCTATGCTTTTACAAATGATATTCCATTCCAGTCAGAAGAATGCCCTCACATGAATGAGGGCATAAGAACAGAGATACGCAATTTCCTCAATTCATTGGAAAAAAATCATGTTGGAATCAAGAACAACATGTACAAATCAATTTTGAAGGTGTCCTCCATACTCAAAGATGAAACTGGTAAGACATGGAAAAATTGCTCAAAGTGTGGAGCAGAATGCACTGGAGACGTGTGTGCCGTATGCAATACACTATTGAATCTAGGACTGAATAGACCCTAATGCACATAAAGATCTTATCACAACGATATTTTGGTAGTAGGTAGGACTGGGGCGCTAGCCGTGCCCTATCTCTGAAACCGGCTATATGCAGAGGTCAGCAACTGCTGGGTAAATCTCTAGATGGATGATACTCGCTTGACTTGCGGAGATGAAATCACGCCGAAGCGGGTGGATGCAGGACTGGGACTGTCCGAAGGGACATCTCTCAAGTTCTAACTGCCGAAAGGGATGAGGTCCGGGAGGGAGCAATCCTAAGGTAGAGCATTCACGCTGCGTCGTCTACGTGGCGGATCTTGCTTGACTTGAGATGAGGTCATTTGCCTAGACTGGAGCCAGCAGAGCTACTACCTAAAGGTACTGTCAAGTTACCGGGACATACCTAAATATTCCATCATAAAATGACAAGACATGGATGGTCTAATTTCCGGGCATGCAAGAACATATGAGGATTTCAAAAAACAGTTAACGCCTCAAGTAAAACCGTTATTTGAAGAACTGCGAAATTATTGCTTTTCGCTAGGCAATAACGTGCTAGAAGATGTACGAATGCACAGGATAGTATTTTGCAAATCTATGACCTTTAGATATTTTGTTGATATTGAACCACAAAGGGAATCTGTTATCGCAAAAATCAGAAGAGCCAGAAAGGAGCCAGTGAAGGAAATCGAGATAAAAACAAATCAAAACCTTGATGAAGTCAAGACCCTGCTCTCTGATGCTTATTTGAACATACACTAGGAAAGAATTTCAAAATCTACAAGCTCTTCAACATTATCTTCGTTTACAACTTTGAGTTCATCTACCATTGCTCCAGGAGGGCCAAAATTACTCCAAGATACCACAGCATCCACATTGGATTCTTCACCTTCCAAGACTGCTTCAACGCTTTTATCTGGAAGATTTCGCACCCAACCTTTCACATTATTTTTTTCTGCAGTCTCCTTCATGCCTTGTCGAAAATAAACTCCCTGAACCTTTCCGCTAACGTAAAGATGAACTCTTTTTTGTCTCATAAATTCATTTTTGCCTTGACTAGTATTCTTTAGATTACGCTCTTTCTTTTACTCTGGATCTTCCTGTCTTTCTTGCTGCTATGCTACCGACTTTGCGTCCTGGAGGAGCGTTCCTTGAAACAGTTGAACTTCTACCAACGTGTTGATGTCTTCCACCACCGTGTGGGTGCACATACACCGCTTGGGCAACACCTCTTACTATTGGATACTTTCTGCCCCTAGCGCGCATTTTACGCCATGCTACACCTGCCCTCATGAAAGGCCTATCGCCTGCTCCACCTCCAGCAAGGACGCCAATCATGGCTCTGTTCTGTGGGTGAAGAGTGGTAAACTTGCCTGACGGTAGTTTTAGTGTTACACCTTCGTTGCCATGAGAAAAGACAGTAGCATAAGAGCCTGCAGATTTTACAAGAGATCCTCCGTCTCCAAAATGTCTTTCTATATTACATACAAGTGTCCCGTCAGGAATGTTTTGTATACTAATTACGTTTCCAGAAGAAATGCCTGATTTTAATCCAAATTGAAATTTAGAACCTATCCTAGTACCTAAAACTGACGGAACAAGAGACCAAGTTCCATTCTCAAACCTTACTCTGGCAAGAGGCGCGTCACGGCCAGTCTCATGAACTATATCAACTACCTCGGCCTCATGTTGTTCAGATAGAGTAAATCTTGGGTATTTTGCTGGAGATAACTTGCCAGTAGATGCTGCACGAAATTGCATTCCGCCTCTACCCCGTCTTCTCACTAGTGGTCTTTTACCCAAAGCATCGATTGTGCCCTTTCTTGTAAATTTTAATCTTCTGATCTATTTGTTATAGATCAAAGACAACAAAGGTATAAAAATTAGTTTGAGGCTGTTTAAACTATGAGTCAGAACATGCTCTCCCTTAAGGTACTTGAGGCATATACGCGTGATGTAGGAAGAGGGGTGGCTCGTATTGATTATGATTCAATGGATTCGCTTGGTGCATCCACTGGAGACGTTATTGAGATAAAAGGCAAGAGAAGAACAGTGGCCAAATGTCTTCCACTTTATCCATCTGATGAGGGCAAAGGAATAATCAGAGTAGATGGACTTGTAAGAAATAATGCCGGTATTGCCATAGGAGATACTGTCGCGGTACGCAAGATCAAGGCAGTTGCTGCAGAAAAGGTAGTAGTTGCCCCACTTGAAGCAATACCACCAATTGATGAAAGGTATCTTGCAGATGCACTGGAAAGTGTTCCTCTAATAAAAGGAGACAATGTGATGGTTCCATATTTTGGCGGAAGGCTTACTTTCCAAGTAATAGGTGTCACACCAGCAGCAGATGCAGTGCTTGTAACTCAAAAAACTGTATTTCATATCGCAGAAAAAGGAGAGACTTTGCGCGGTGTTCCACAGGTAACCTATGAAGACATTGGCGGTCTAACTGATGAGATTAAAAAAGTTCGTGAAATGATTGAGCTCCCGCTAAGACATCCTGAAATATTTGAAAAACTTGGCATTGAAGCACCAAAGGGTGTACTTTTGTATGGACCTCCAGGAACTGGAAAGACTTTGCTTGCAAAGGCAGTTGCAAATGAAAGTAATGCCCACTTTATCAGCATTTCAGGTCCAGAGATCATGAGCAAATTTTATGGTGAAAGCGAAGCAAGACTCCGAGAAATTTTCAAAGAAGCCAAGGAAAAATCACCGTCAATAATATTCATCGATGAAATTGACTCAATAGCACCAAAGAGAGAAGAGGTGACAGGAGAGGTAGAAAGAAGAGTTGTATCTCAATTGTTATCTCTTATGGATGGTCTTGAAGCAAGAGGCAAAGTCATAGTAATTTCTGCCACAAATAGACCCAATGCAATAGATCCTGCACTTAGAAGACCTGGTAGATTTGATAGAGAAATTGAGATAAAGGTACCAGACAAGAAAGGTAGAAAAGACATTCTCATGATTCACACAAGAAACATGCCTCTTAGCGACGATGTGAATTTGGACAAGATTGCCGCAATAAGTCACGGATATGTTGGTGCAGACTTGGAATACTTGTGCAAAGAGGCAGCAATGAAATGTTTACGAAGACTGCTACCTGAACTCAACCTAGAAGATGAAAAACTTCCTCCTGAGACTCTAGACAAGTTAATTGTAAATGATGATGATTATCAGAATGCTCTCAAAGAAGTAACTCCTTCTGGAATGCGTGAAGTCTTTATTGAAAATCCAGATGTCAGCTGGGATGAAGTCGGAGGGCTAGAGACTGTCAAACGCGAATTACAGGAAGCAGTAGAATGGCCCATGAAATACCCAACACTGTATTCAAAGCTAGGACATAGAATGCCAAGAGGAATATTGTTGCATGGCACAAGTGGAACTGGAAAGACTTTGCTTGCAAAGGCAGTTGCTACTGAAAGTGAGGCCAACTTCATATCAGTAAGAGGCCCAGAACTATTATCAAAATGGGTAGGAGAGTCAGAACGTGGAATACGGGAGATATTCAGAAGAGCAAGACAGGCATCACCTTGTGTAATATTTTTTGATGAAATTGATTCAATAGCACCTGTCAGAGGAATCGGGGGAGAGACAGCTGTGACCGAGAGAGTAGTTAGCCAGTTGCTAACCGAACTTGACGGAATAGAAAGCCTGCGCGGCGTAGTAGTCTTGGCTGCCACCAACAGAGCAGACATGATTGATACTGCACTACTAAGACCAGGCAGATTTGACAAGATCATTTTGGTACCTCTACCTGACAAGGACGGAAGAAAGAAGATACTAGAAATCAATGCAAAAGACATTCCAGTTGTAAGAGAACCAATGATAGACGGCGCAAAGAATCCAGACTATGTAGATTTGGACAAGATTGCAGAGTCAAGCGATGGAATGAGTGGTGCAGATGTAGCATCCATAGCCAATACAGCAGTATCCCTTGTCATACACGAGTTTCTTGCCAAGTATCCTGACCAAAAAGAGGCAGAAAAACAAGCAGCTGACGCCAAAGTAACCATGAGACATTTTGAAGAAGCTGTTAGAAAAGTAAGAACCCAGAAGGAACTCAAGATAGGCGAAAAGGTTGCAGTGCCCTACTACAGGTAATTTAAATTAAATAACAATTCTAATCTTAGCAAATGTCACATAGTGGTTATCGTGGAAAGGGCCTTGAATTCCTAACTGAAAATAAGATAGAGATAGGAGATCTAGTTAAAGTTCAGGCAGATTCTGCCTATTCAGGAATTTTGATGCCTCGGTATGAACACAGTGATGATGATCACATTGTTCTCAAACTAAAAAATGGTTACAACATAGGATTACAAATCGAAAAAATTTCCCAGATAGAAGTAGAATTACATCCTTCCGTGAAGAAGGGAAACATAACACAGCCGCAAACAGATCCCAAACTGCCTAAGATATTACTGATATCAACTGGAGGAACCATTGCAAGCAAGATTGATTATAGAACTGGAGGTGTGTATCCAGCCCTGACAGCTGCAGAACTCAATGCAAGTGTGCCAGAACTATCCAAAATAGCCAACATTGACACGGAAGTTTTGTTCTCCGAATATTCTGAAAATCTCCTGCCAGAGCATTGGATAAAAATTGCAGAAAAACTAGATTCCTACTCTAGGTCTGAATACAAAGGCATCATAATAGCTCACGGTACAGACACTATGCAATATACAGCAGCGGCACTATCATTTTCATTGTCAGGATTTCCAAAACCTGTAGCTTTGGTAGGTTCCCAAAGATCTTCTGACCGACCTTCCTCAGACGCTGCACTAAATCTCATTTCAGCAGCTAGATTCCTAGTTGAGACTGACACTAATGGGATTTTTGTCGTAATGCACAATTCAGTAAGCGATGATGAGGTTGCATGTCATTGGGGAACAAGAGTAAGAAAGAATCACACTAGCAAGAGAAACGCATTTCAGACAATAGGCGGATCTCCTGCCTTCATTGTAAAAAAAGACGCCATTGAGAAAAATCCATTGTTTAGTCCTTTAAAGAAAACATACAGTCCTAAGATCAATTTTGATAATCAAGTCATGTTGGTAAAATATTATCCAGGCCTTGATCCAAAGTTGATAGATTATGTAATTAATTCAGGTTACAAGGCAATTATTTTTGAAGGAACTGGTCTTGGCCACGTGGGTAAGGTAATGTATGAATCCATTGTACGAGCGAAAAGAAAGGGATTATTCATGGGAATGACATCACAGTGCATAGATGGAATTGTGCGCATGACAGTTTACGATAGTGGAAGAGACTTGATGAATATGGGTGTGGTTCCACTTGGAAATATGGTTCCGGAAACTGCTCTTGTTAAAGCCATGTGGGCATTGAGCAATACAAAAGATGTTAATGAAATGAAGGAGATCATGCAAGAGAACATCGCCTTTGAAATTTCAGACTAAGATTTAAAACAAGTATGACGCTAAAAAAAGAAGTGTCTGATATTCAGATAGACAAAATTGGTCTGAGAGTAGGACTTGAGGTACACCAACAGCTTGCAACAGGCACAAAACTATTCTGTAATTGCGCTTCAATAGAATCAACTGAATATCCACTGAAATTTGTTCGAAGGTTAAGAATAACAAGAAGTGAGCTTGGAGAATTTGATCCTAGTGCGTTATTTGAGTCTAGTAAACATAAAACCATATTATATTATGCCAACCCTGAGAGCAGTTGCCTTGTTGAGCAGGATGAAGAGCCTCCACATGATCTCAGCCCTGGCTCAAAAGAAACTGCCTTGATAATGGCTTCTGCGTTAAGAACAAGCATTTTCAATGAGATTTATGTTATGAGAAAATTGGTCATAGATGGCTCAAACACATCAGGTTTTCAGAGAACCATGCTAATTGGACTTGGCGGGAGCCTTGAAGTAGATGGTAAAAATGTCGGTGTACAGAGCATCTGTTTAGAAGAAGATGCTGCAAAACTTCTCAATGATTCAGGCGACTTTAGAGAATACACCTTGGATAGGTTAGGAATACCGTTAGTAGAGATAGCACTTGATCCTGTGAGTGGAACACCAGAAGAAATCAAAAAAATAGCACTGACGCTTGGGCGTTTGTTGCGGGCAACCAAGAGAGTTCAGAGAGGACTTGGCTCAATAAGACAAGATGTCAATGTATCTATCGAGGGGGGCGGAATTGTGGAAGTAAAAGGGGTACAAAAACTTGATCAGCTTGAAAGAGTGGTTGAATACGAAGCCAAAAGACAACACGGCCTCAAGATAATAGCTGATAAACTAAAAGGGTTAGATATCGAACGTATCGCAAAGGAAAGAGACGTAAAAGA
>JBOGRA010000070.1:0-9515 GCA_050749325.1 Nitrosotalea sp.
TGCAAGTACTCTAACGATGTTTTCTCGTCAGAGATCACTCTTCCAAATGATAAAAGATCCACAAGATTGTGATGGGTGTTGTAGCATAATTATCTAGGGGCAGAATTTACCCAATCACCATTGTTTTATTGTCATTGAACACTGGTGCGTTAACAACCACTGGCTGGTTGTCTTCAAGAGGCTCATATCCGTTCAGTATTGGCTCTCTTGCTCCCTCCACAGCCCATTTTCCCATGGTGCCTGACGAATTGAACTTGAGCGTCAGTATTCCGGTATGGGTGTGAAAGAGGTCTCTCATTAATACGATATTGTTCTTCATTACGACTATCATTAGCGATACATGGCGAATAGTATTGTTGGCATTTGCATCAAAAATCCTAAACTGCAGGTAATGAATGCCGCTTGCTGTTGAATTAGAATACAATTTGATGGCCACATCTATTGTTCTATTGCCAATGGATGGCGAGGGAATAGATTCCTCAGGCATTCCGCAACCTGGAAAACAATTTCCATAGGCATGCGGAAATGGTTTTTCATTTGGGTATGACGTATCGTTATTGGGCATGTTTGATACCGTTGTAATCAGACTCGGTGCAACAGAGTAGATCAATACAAAGACAGGAATTGTCATTATTACAAGATACAGAGTTTTCATTTCTCAATTTTCATCCTGTAAAATACAATCATGGATACAATACCAATCAGCAAAACCGGAGCTGCAAATGGAAATTCTGGTATAGTTGTTTCTTGTAAACAATATTGAGGTACTTGGTCTCCCTGAAAAGGTTCCGCTTCCGGATGGTAAGCAAAAGAAATGGATGTTGTTTCTTTTCCAGAAAAGGGAATTGAAAAATCAAAAAAGCAATCTGTAGTCATAAACGAATATTTTTGTGGGTCCAGTTCAACGCCGTTTACAAGCACGGATACAATAGGTCGACCAATATTGCTATAGGGATAATTTCTTGGAATCTTTAATTCAAATCTAGTTGAAAGTGTGCTATCTACTTTAGCCACGTATGACCCTAATTGATTAATTGTTAGATTCTGCAGAACACCGTTTGTCACTCTATACTGGAACTTGAATATCTGATCATGTTTTGGCGGGTTAGAGTATAGAAATTTACCTGTGACATTTTGCACAGTCCAATTTGTCGTACTGTTGTATACCATAACAGGAAACGCAAAGACGTGATTTGTGCTAAGAAAAATAAACACAAATGTTATTCCAATTAATGTAAGGTGTAGCGTTTTCATTTTTTATCTGACCCCTGAAGCTTCAGAAAGCGGCGTTTCAAAATCCATTTTGTATATTCCTGTTCCGTCTATGTTACCGTTGGAAAAGTCAAAGTTCATCCCAAAGATGATGGATCTCTTATCATGGCTTATCGCATAACCAAAGAGAGGAGCAGTATAAGGCTCAACCTTATTTCCATACAAGACAGTGGTCGAGTTATCAGACAAGTTTGTCATATCAAGCAATCCGGCAGGACAGGACTGTGTTCCAACAGCCCTATCTTTAACACATTTGGGTATCATAGTCTGGTAAAGAAGGACGTTGTTTGTAAGCCATTTTGGGTTTGCATAGCCGTCAGTTACACTCTGTTTGAGTATTGTGAAATTTCTGTTTGCCATGCCAAACGTTGAAAGGTAGGAGGAAGTAGCCTTGATTGGCCCACCTAATCCATTAATATTTACGATATCCGTTCCGTTGCTGCTTGGGTTATGTGGATCCTCGCTTGAGATGAAAACTATCTTGTTCCCATCTGGGCTAACAGCAATCTCTTGAAATAACACGGTACCGTTGTAGAGTGACATGATTTTTTTACCATCAGGAGAAGCAAGCCATAGAAGATTGTAATGCCTTACGAGGAATATCGGCATGTCATTTTGCAATCTTGTAGAATTGTAGTGGCTCTCAACAAAAACTATGTTACCATCAGGCATAAAATCAAATGCCCTTACATGGGAATCCTTTGTAACAAAGTGATATGTGGCGTCACCTAGATCATATCTGAAAATGTCTTGATAGGTTTCGTTTCCATCATTGTACTGTCCCACAAAAAAGATAGAGCTGCTGTCAGGGGAGAAATGGATGTTTTCTATATAGTTGAATTTTATTGGTATCTTGAGATGCTTGATTTCTTTTCCGTCAGAGCTTGTGGCCCACAGATAGGAGACTGGGGCTCCGCCGCTCATGCTAAAAGCTGCAAACTTACCATCATGGCTCCAATCAAAATCATTGGTTGTAATTCCTACGTCATTTCCAGTGTTGTTTGGCAGGAATATGTGCAATATGGTACTATAGTCTACTAGTTTTTGGATTTTTTCAGTGACAACATCTCTTGGCTTAAACAAGTTTTCATTTGTGGTAATCATCAAGGCAGCAGTTATAATTACGGTGATTACTGCTGTAGTAATTATTGCAAGATGCATGGTTTTCATTTTAGTATCTCGTATTCACAAGTTCAACCTGTTCCAGCTGGATAAAGTGACGTCCTCCAACGTTTTCATCGATTGCCACAGAGTAAGAACCCATCAGAGGGGCGGCATTAGTTTTTGCATTAATGGCAAAATAATATGGTTCAGTGGCGTTCAAGTCAAAGGAAGAATGAGGAATCCCTATTGTGAGCCAGGAAGGCATGGAACTCACTTGTGTTCCGTTCTCAAGTCCTAGAACGGACAAGGTTACGGGCAATGTCGCACTGGAATTATCAACTGGATCGTACACCGCACTTGAAATTCCCATATTTCCACCATCGCTGTTTGTAATGATTTTATCAAGCTTGATTGGAGCGGGATCCCGTAGTATGCTGATATAGCCGGGTGTTACAGGCACCATGGCATTTTTTGTTTCATTAGAAGAGATTGCACGAATTATGAGGGGCTTGTCTGTGTTTTGATTTTGTGAATAAGGTATGTTATACCCCGCTACATACAACCTTACTGCCGTACCATTTGGCCCGGCTACAATCTCGGATGGAACAAACTTTATCCATTCTCCATCATGTATGTTTAGAGCATCAAGTTTTACTTGCCTTGGTATGTCAGAATAAACTGTTACAAAAAGGTACGGCCTGACAGGCCAGGATTCACAATTCAAGCCTGATGGGGATCCGGCAAAACAAAACTTCTCGGTTTGAACTTCTTTTGAATTGGTTACTTTGATTGATATATTGTTTTTTTCCTGCTGTACAGTCACATGCACTGTTGCAAATAAATGTCCTTCCAGAGGTGTCATCCATCCTGTAGAGTTGTTTATCGTGTCTCCGTGTCCTGTAACTGTCAGCGTATAATTGCCTGGCGTGACATCTGGGCTCAAGCTTACCGTGATGGTTTTATTGGCATCTGGAGGTATGCCGTTTACTGTTTCAAATGGAAGATTTGGTCGAATCCACGATGAGATCATTTTAGATGAGTTGATGTCAAGCTCCATGTTAAATGGGACATAGTTTCTGTCAATCTCAAGATTCCACGGTATCTGGACAGTATCTCCCTGACTGATTGTCACATAAAATTCGGACTTGGTGTTTGGAAATGTGATGGACATGTGTGTAGAGTTGGAATTGGCCGATTCAGTGTTATTTGGAATTGTACCGGTATTTTCTGCAACCGCAATTACGGGCAACTGATAAAGGCCCACTTTGTTAGAATCCTGTGCACGATATCCAATACCTGCTGCCAAATATCTCGAATCACCAGACAGTGATATCGACCTGACCTCTCTTGCATTCAACGGATAACTCGACAGAATTTTTCCTGACCTGTCCATTAGCATCATATTGGCCTCACTTGGCGTCCAGCCGATTCCGCCGACAAAAGATCCATCAGATGACATCGTAATCAATGATGGAATGTTGTCCTGGCCCAAAAGATTACCTGCCAGATCAAAGATGAAGACTTGCCAGTTTGTGGACAGTGCAACGTAAGAGCCATCATCTGACATTCCTGCATATAGAGTGGGACCGCCAACCTGTCTTTTCCACAACAGGCTTCCGTTTGACGCATCAATTAGGTATGCGTTTCCTTCCTCACTGTTTGCAGCACTGCTTGTAAAAACATACTTGCCGTTCTTTGAGATTAGTGCCCAACCACCATCCTCGTACTGGGTAGGAAATTTCCACAATATTTTTCCTTGGCTGTTTACAAAAAATACATCTCCACTTGTGCGTACTGCTAGCATGGAACCGTCGGGTGTCATTGTGACTCCAAATAGTTGCTCATTTGTTCTTGCTGTGGAGTTTTCTAGATCCTTCGAAGATATGCTCCAGATAAGATTTCCACTCTTGTTTAGGTACAAGGCCTTGTCTTGGGATACAGTTGAGACGACCGAGCCATTGTATGATATATTTGCCCTCCAGATGGTGCCATCTCCACTCATTTCTTTTTTCCACAGCATGGTGCCATTTTTGTCAAAAAAATAGATTGCAGGATTTTCATAAGTTCCTGCAGCCCCTTTGGCAATTTGGTATCCAGTTGCTATAACGTACTGACCATTACCTGAAATCAAGACACTGTCAATTTTCCTGTTTGATTCGTATTGCCATAGCTTGTTGCCATTTTTGTCAAATAGGTACACTGATCCTTGATGGGCATCGTCGTCCGCATGTCCCTCTTGTAGTCTCGTAGCTGCAGCCACATAGGAAGCATTGTACGAGGCTGCAACACTTTGAACCTCGCCATCTACAGGATAATCCCAGACTTGACGTATTGCATCACTATTGTTAGTATCTTGATTGTACTGAATCGGTTCCAGTTGATTTTCAGTATCAGGATTTATGGTAATTTTCGGAGTTGGTGGGAGTGAAACTACGTACATGCCAAATACCACAGATACTGTAATACCAATCCCAATTATCAGTAAAAGATGGAAAGTTTTCATTTTTGATACGTACTGGACTTGTATGGTTTAAAAAAGTGGCGCATATTTTTTCGGGTCAGGCTTGCTGACTCTGCAAAATATGCTAATCATTCAACCTTCAAACTTTAAAAAAGTGGCGCATATTTTCATCATGCTTCATTCTAGTTATACAAGATTGAGCCTGTTTTCTCGAACAAATGTTTTCCAGTCAGCTGTAACACGTGATCTAAAAATGAATTTATCTCATAAAAGCGGACTGGAAATCTGGGAATTATTCGGGGTTTGATTATCTGATTATCTATAATTGGTACCATACGATATGTCAAAGGTCGTAGTCTTTCCCTTAAACACTGAAAAAAGATGTTGTATGGGTTTAGGATAATCCTGTACGTAAATGATGTATTTTCCAGCTGGAAGTGGTATTGAATAATGTGCGTTTATGTCAGAAAAAGTTTTGCCTACAATAGTAATGCCATCAGTTGCATAGACGTCTACTTCATAATTTGCTTGAGGGCCAACGCTAGGACCACCAGCCAGAGTTACATTACCAGATAGCATTCCATCATCTGCTGTATCTGTATTATTTGAAGAGATATTCATGCCCCATCCTCGTTCTATCAACTCTTGAGCAGTATCAGGTTTTACACATGCTGGAGTGCCGTCTTCTGATTTTATGACTAGCTGGAGGCCTTGCAAGCATGTAACATCCATTGGTGCTGTTCCATCTTTGAGCTGTTGCAGTGGCAAAAGAAACGGACCTTTGTGTATCACTTGACCTCCATTATTTTCAAGTACTGCAAAATCAATATTTCTCACAGGTTCGGAAAATAAGAAATACTTTCCTGCAAAGTCATAAGATCCAGTGACATTGATATCTGCCACATACTGCCCTCTGACATCTGGCGTGAACGTCCATCTCATTGGAATTTGTCCATTGCAGGCAGAAACAAGTACGCTTTTTTTATCATCCATGACGGTGTCATTGTTTGCTGTAACAATCAATTCTATGGTAGCACTCTTCACAATAGGCAAGTCGTTTTGTGCGTTAAAATTTATTGTAACATTGTCGCCTTTGGGGACAAATCCCTCAGGATTTCCTCCAGTGTCAGACAGATAGAAATCATGGCCATCTATAGGACTTGAAATCGGCGGAGGCTCAAACGGCAAAGTAGTCATTGGAATCATTGGTCTTGCATCGCAGTTATTTTCTAGCTTCAGCGAGTGGGACTGGATCTGGTAATATCCGTTCTCCTCGTTGAGGTAAAGAAAGACCCTGTCCCCAACATTGTATGTTGGATCCTGTGAAAAGTAGATTCCTTTTGCATAACCGTATACTGTGACAAGTTTTGCAGATTGTGGGTCTTTGTAGTATTTTTCCACCTGTATGTCATATCTTGTCTGGTTTTGTGACTGGGACGAGTCATTGAGCGTGGTTGGCACCTGCGATAACGAAATCACCTTACCGACCAAAACCATCTGGCTGTTGTTGTAAAAATCAAGCAATGGCTGCTGGGCAAATGCAATGCCTGTACCATCCATCACAGAAATTGACAGGATTACAATTATTGCAAGATGCAATGTTTTCATAGCGGTTTATTCAACTCTATTTCGTAAATTCCTGGTCCTTGTATTGGTCCATTGTAAAAATCATAGTCTATAGCAAACAGTATAGTCTTACCATCTGGACTGATGGCAGGACTTATCGGCGGAGGATCATACGGACTAGTCGTGTTTCCAAAGATAATGTTATTTGAATTAGAGCCATCTGGTGAAATCATTCCAAGCCATCCTGCAGGCCCAATCTCTTCGCCCACAGCTTGACCCTTCACCTGACCACCGTCTAATGCAGTATAGACGATTGATTTGCCATCTGGGCTCCAGACCGGATCTGAATAATAGATTTTTGAATACTCTGTTAGCGGGGTGATCTCTTTTTTGGCCACATCGAGCACCGCCAGTCTATAGAGGTTCTTGTAGGAATATACATACATGGAATTTACAACGACAATCTTGGTACCATCAGGACTTACCGACAGGCCTCCATATTCAGGGCTGAAATAATCGGTTCCATTGTATAGCTTCCTTATCTTTGTGCCATTTGGATTTGCAAGCCAGATAATACTGTGAATATCATCGATTCTGTTGGCACATGCCATGGTATTGACTCCTGCAAGACATGTCACAGTGTCATTGTATTTTACAAAGACGATGTTTCCGTCAGGCGCCCAGTCGTAAGACCACACTTGGCCATCTTCTACCTCGACAAGATTCTTTTGCTTTATCACATACTTGAATAGTCCAGAATGAGTCGTAAACCGCGAGCCGTTGTATGTGTTGTAATCTCCCCCAAACAAGATAGAGTTGTCAGAAGGCGAGATCTTGGGCCCATAGACGTAAATGAACTGCTTTGGTATCTCAATCTTATCCACCTTTTCACCATCTGGTTTCATGATCTCAAGTGAACAAGAAGGCGGCGTGCCTGGACATTCTCTCAAGACAATAAACTTTCCATCATGACTCCACTGGAAGCCATACTCGCTGTTGCCTCCTTGGGATAGATTTTCTAATTTACTGAATTTTGTGATATGGATTTCATTTGAAGTGCTATTGTTTGTGGCAGAATAATTTGACTTGGTTTCTACAGGTTTTAGATTTGTATTGGTCTGAGTTTGCAAGTATAGGAACATCAATCCTAGTATTACAAATACAGTTATTCCAATCCCAGTTATAATTGCAAGATGCATTGTTTTCATTTTCTATCTACCACTTGAATTGGAAATAACATTACTTACCAGCAGTTTCATTTTACCATCATAAAATGTCAAGCCTGCCTGTGGATTTGTATGAGTGCTAAAATAGGTTGGTGGCGGCAGCACAGGACATTTTGGGCCAGCAAAGATATGTAATAATTCACTTGCGTTATCTGAAAACCTAGCACCAGTCCAATAGTATGTTGCTCCGCAACTTTCGGGCAACCCTCCTTTAAATCCGCTCGGAAACAAGGTAAAAACTACGTCATGAAATGAGACTTGTACTGGATGAAAATATGCGTCATTGGTATAGTTTGGCGTCTCAAAATAATATGTTTGATTATCAAAGGTAACTGTCCCTGTATCATTTTCCAGGCTTGCCAGAGGATTTGCAATAACTGTTACTGTTCCCTTGAGCCATGGATGAATAACACTGTGGTAACCATAGGTACCTGGTTTGTCAAAGATGTGCATCCATGCATAGCCTGGTTCAATCAAACCAGACTTGAAAGAGTTCGTATCACTTGTTACGTCATTTACAACACTGTCTAGGTTAATCCACCGTACAGTGTTGTTTATTCCAATGATTGTCTTTACAACTGTCGGCGCAAAGGTGAATCCGTTAGAGATGAGGGAGGAATTTACAGGAATTATTACAGTTGGCGCCAAACTTGTCATGGTTGAAACAGCCTCTCTTGCCCATCCTCTGTTAATCAAAAGATCTGCAGTAGTATATCTTACACAGGCAGGTGACCCATCTTCTGTTCTTATTAGAAGATCCAGACCTTTCTTGCACGCAACGTCTTTTGCTGCTGTTCCTGACTTGAATTGTTGTAGCGGGGACATTTTAATTTTGGATATTGCATCTGATCTGACAGAAAATTCCGTATCAGATGTACCTGTAATAATGCCGCCCTCTTTTGTGGTGATGTCCATGTTATAGTTGCCTTCCTGTGGAGCAAATCCCCATTCTGCGGTTGCTGTCCATTCGCATGGTTTGGAACTAGTGTGTATATCTTTGCTAAAAACAGGCGTGTACCTTTGGCCTTCGACCTTTGATATGCCGACAAGAACCTCAAAGCTTTTTCCGGAAAGTGTTCCCATGTCTTTGCTGGATAGAAATTGAATTTGTTTGCCCGCTGTAAAATTACCATAATCTACACTAATGCCGTTCTGGGTTACATTAAACTCATTGCCACCAATGGGTCTCTTTTGTGTTATAACGTCCGTTGCGTTGCAAAATGTTGGGATTATGAATGATTCCGGGGAGTAGGTGTTATTTCCGTCGATCTTTTCAACATAGAACAATACATGATCTCCCGTCTTGAATCCATCTAACGGGCCCAGTCCGCGCATCAAGCCCACTGTCGGTTGCCTCACCGTCATTTTGGTCGAATTTTGTGGATTCTTCAAATACTGTTCTACGTTTACCGTGTACTCGTCAAGGTTTAGCGTGTAGTTTCCTGTGACAGGTTTGTCAGTGCCATTTTCACTTACAAGACCTGACCAGTGTTTTTCAAATTGCAAAACCTTGGTATCTGTGATATTTCCCACAAATACTGTAGCGCTTTTTTCCAGAAGACCATGAGCAGACTCTGGAATCCACATTCCATAAGCAGCGTTTCCAGATAGTAATACAAAACTGGCAAATCCTAGAAAAACAATTACTGCAAGTGTCATAACTAAAAGATGCCAAAATCTCATGTTTGATATGCACGGTACATGTATGGTTTAAAAAAGTGGCGCAGATCTTCTAATTCGTATTAATGTTATAGAACAATCTTACAATTGCTGTGTTTCCTAACTGACAATCTGATCTAAACAATTTCACCAGACACTCTTTGGATCAGCAGACCTTACCATGCATAATGCGAGATTGGAAAAAATACAACCAGTCACTTGTAAGA
>JBOGRA010000071.1:0-9503 GCA_050749325.1 Nitrosotalea sp.
ACGATGGGCGATGAAATAGTTGCACAAGATCGGCGTGACGATGAATATCTCAAAAGAACAAAGTATTAGTGAAAAACCAACCGCCAGTTAACGATAATAAAAACAACCATGAAGTTAACAGAACCGAGTTTCAAAAGTTCTAAATACAAGCTAAATTTGGGCACTAATATGGGCTTGGATGTAATCGAGGAAAAAAATCTTAATGATATCATAACATATGCACTAGATTATCCCAAAATGATTTTGTCCGAGTCTAGGTCCTTATCCATAACATCTAACCTTGAAGACTTTTCATATGGAATTTACGTCGGCTATATCTGCGGAGTTTTTTTTGACGGATTTTTACAGAGGAACAAGAGATATCTAGATTTGGAAGAATCCTCAGATTTTCATAACATCGTTTTGAAAAGAACTTCTGAGATACGATTAAAAATCAAGACACATTTACATCTAAAATAACTCAACCTTTTATCCTACAGATTGTAAAAATCGTCAGATGAAATTCTCGTTGGTTGCTGACACTTTAGGATACATGGAAGGCACTACGAAACGCCTGGAATTGACTCAACATTTGGTGGATTTATTTAAGATCACCCCATCTGAAATAATTTCAAAGGTAGCATATTTACTTCAAGGTAAGTTGAGGCCAGAACATGAAGGGATTGAAATTGGAGTTGCCGAGAAAATCGCAATTAAAGCGCTATCAAAATCAACTGGAGTTCCAGTATTGCAAATCGAACATGAATACAAAAAAGTTGGCGATTTTGGTCATACTACTGCCAATATCCTAGAACAAAAAACACAAACAACTTTTCTCAAGGAAGACATCACTGTAGAGAGAGTTTATGACACTTTATTCAAGATAGCATTACTCAAGGGAAATAGGTCTCAAGATATGAAAATGAAATACATCTCCAGTCTATTAAATGACGCTAGTCCCACAGAAGGAAGATTCATTGCAAAAATAATTACAGCCAACCTACGATTAGGAGTAGCAGATTATACTATTCTTGATGCATTGTCTATTGCATTTACGGGTTCAAAAGAAAATAGACCGCTGCTAGAACATGCATACAATGTTTGCAGTGACTTGGGCAGAGTGGCAGAGGCTGTTGCAAAAAATGGAGTCAGTGTGTTGAAAAGTTTTCAGGTATCTGTTTTCAGTCCGATTCGCCCCATGCTTGCTGAGAGAGTAAAGAGCGCACAGGAAGCTCGCGAGAAAATAAATGCAGAGTTTGCTGCAGAATACAAACTTGATGGAGAGCGTGTTCAGCTCCACATGCAAAATGACAAGATCGTCCTTTATTCTAGGAGTCTTGAGAATATCACCAATTATTATCCTGATATTGTGGAGAAGATTGGAAAATCCATAAAGACAAACGAGGTCATATCTGAGGCCGAAGTAGTAGCAATAAACGAAGACACTGGAGAGTTCTTACCTTTTCAAGAGCTCATGCATAGAAGACGAAAATATGATATAGCGAAGGCAGTGCAGGAATATCCCATAACAGTAAATTTCTTTGATGTGATATTTGTAGACGGTAAAAACTGTTTAAACATGCCGTACAAGGAGCGCCGACATATACTTGAAAATATTGTAAATGATGATTCTTTTGTCAAAGTTATGCCGATGATACTAGTCAAAACAAATGACGAGGTTGAAGACTTTCTAGAAAATGCCATTAACTCGGGTTGCGAGGGGTTGATGCTCAAACAGCTTGATTCCCCATACAGAGCTGGTGCCAGAGCAAGCAGTTGGCTCAAATTAAAACGGGAGTATAGAAACGAGTTGGGTGATTCTCTAGATTTAGTTGTAGTAGGTGCATTTTATGGACGCGGTCGAAGAACTGGTCGATATGGCGCATTGCTCTTGTCAACATATGACGAAGAGACAGATACCTACCCCAGCGTATGTAAAGTCGGAACTGGATTCACAGATGAGAGTTTGGATCAATTCTATCAGATATTATCTGACAAAATCATAATCAAGAAAGATCCTAGAATTGATAGCGGTCTTGAAGCAGATGTATGGTTTGAACCAGAAGTTGTGATTGAAATAGTGGCCTCCGAGATTACACTGAGTCCCATTCACAAGGCAGCTTTGGACAAGATAAGAAAAGGTAGTGGTCTTGCCTTGCGCTTCCCTAAATTTACTGGAAAGATTAGATTTGAAAAAACTCCAGAAAATGCTACTTCTGTGGACGAGGTTATCACTATGTACAATAGCCAAAAGAAAGTGGTACAGGATGAAAAACAATTTTGAGTAAAGGTTAACTTGATCAGAAGCTCTTTACGTAAGGATTATTAGCTGCTGGCATTAAATTAAACGTCTAGATGTACAGCGGAGAACTTGAAGTTCAAGCAAAGAGAAAGGCACTTGCCGTTTTGCAGGATGAAATAAACAGGATCCTAAACGCCGTGAGAGACCTCTCATCGCTTCCCGAGTTGATAGTCAAGTCAGACAAGTCTGAGGTAAAGCAGGTTCTAGAGAGAATAAAGAATACCGAGGATGAGGTCGAGGCTTTACGCAGAAAGATAACGCGTGAAATTGCAGATGTGGGCGGGCTTATGATGAACAGAGAGAACCTGTTGAATACTGCATATACGATGGATGAAATCGCAGGCTACATTACAGGCATAGCCTTCAAGCTATCAAACATAAAGGGAGCTACACTGAAGAAAGATAAAATAGAAAAAGACCTATCTGAACTGATCGAGCAGGCAGTAGACCAGATTTACAAGATAAACGAAATTGTTCGCGCATTGGGCGGTAACGCCACAGTTGCAATTGATCTCGCCCACGAAGCCCAGAAGATAGAAAGAATGGTTGATGAAAAATATCGCTCATTAACCATAAAGGTCTTGGAGGAGGTTACAACCACAAAGGAATTAATGCTTCTAAAAGATGTGGTAGAAGGTATAGAGGAAATGTCTGACAAATGCCTTCAGGTATCAGATTCATTCATTCTACTGGCTCTTAGCCTATAAAATCGTAAAACTATCTTTTCTTTTTTATTAACATTTTGTAAACACTAAAATCAATTGAATTATTTGTGAAATATGAATTTGAAAGGAGAGCTTATCGAGAATAGAATAATAGTATGGGATCTGGAAGAATCCAAGTCATTATTTATCAATGGATATTACGGAAAACCAATAGGAATTACAAAACCAAAACCTGACGAGATTAACGTGCCATTGATTTTGGATCTCATAGAGGGTTACTATCTCCTAGAAAAATCAAAATTGAAGATCTATCGAGCTAAAAAGAAAGTCATCCCAAATGAAATGTTGGACATATGTAGACGTGAGCATCATAACTTTGACAAGAAATACATTGTTTACAAAGATTTTAGAGACAAAGGATACATTGTAAATCCTGGAATTAAGTTTGGTTGTGACTTTGCAGTTTACCAAAAAGGTCCAGGCATTGACCATGCCCCATATTTGGTACAGGTTTACAATTCCACAGATACAATGTCTGCAACTGGAGTTGTTTTAGCAGGTAGATTGGCTACAACTGTTCGAAAACAATTCATTCTTGCAATTCCAAGAGGAAATAAAATTGACTGCTTGGCACTTGACTGGTGGAGAGCCTAGAGATATTTTTTGATATGAGACGCTATCTTGTCATAGACTTCGAATAGTTCTTTTGTAATACCCAATTCCTGACCGCTCTTCCATTTACCATGAATTCTAATTCCTTTCTTTGTCGGTTCAACCCAAATTAAGGCATCATTGTATGGAATCTTCAAAATCATGCTTTTGAGTTCGTCGTCAGAATTTAGAGATACGGCAAGATCTCCCCCAACCCATTCTATTCCAGATACTTTCTTTGTGGAAAAGTGCCCTTCGGTATTTATTTTTGTTTTGGCAAGAAGATCATCAGTGTTTAGTTGATTTTTAGTTTTGACTATAAAATGGGCTTGAAATCTATCCTGTGCCCCCCAAGGTAACGGATTTAGATCTTGTGACATTTCAACCCTTCTGGATTATTTGAATAATGTCTATGTTACTTCCTTTTAGATCTATACAACCATGGTTTGTAACCATAGCTGGTGAATGTGAGAAATACTTTGAATAATAGTCACTTTTTTCAACTTCGTCGGTCTCAAATTGTTTGGGTTCTGCGCTTATTCCAATTTTTTCCAACAGATCACAGTATTCTTTTTGCTTGTTTTTTCGTGTAACAGTATCGGGCTCAGAATCTTGCATGCGTCAGGTTGAATTCGACCCTCAAATAAATATTTCAGGGTCAACTTATGGCCTTAAAATAACACCAAAACCATACTTTTGTATGGATAAGACGCTGACTTTGTTCCTAGATGCCTTGAAAAGGCCTGCCACTAGGAAGGAATACCAGAGGCAGCTTGAATCATTCATAGATTATCATAAAATCATGGACTTTGGCAGGCTGCTTGCGTTTACCGATGAAAAACTCGAAGAGATGATCCAGACATACATGTCCTACCTGAAAAACACCAAGAAACTCAAGTACAGCTCATGCAACATAGCCAAATCTGCGTTGCGTGCCTTCTTTAGCATCAACAAGAAAAAGATCGACTGGTTCATCATAGGAAGATACCTGCCAGAAAGGCAAAAGCCTGAAGGTAACAAGCCATACACAAATGAGGACATCAATGCAATGCTTGCAAATACCGCCATTTTACGCGACAAGGCCATAATCCATTTTCTGGCATCCACCGGATGCCGAGTGGGGGCGATCCTAGATCCTCCGCTGAAGATGAAGCATCTTTACGACATGCCAGAAGGATGCAAGGCAGTCAGGCTTTATGATGGCTCAAGGGAGGAATACTTGGCTTTTCTTACACCGGAAGCAAGCAAGGCACTAGGCGATTACCTGCATGAGAGGGAAAGAAATGGCGAAATGTTATCAAAAGAGTCGTCGCTTTTCAGGCTAGGCCAGTTTCCTGCAAAGGATTTCCCAATTACAATGGATAGTATAAGGAGCAGCTTGCGACCTCTTGCGATGCTGCTTGACAGAATAAAAGATGGTCAGAGATACGAGAAGCAGTTGCTTTTGGCTTTTAGGCACAGGTTTATTGAGATATGTGTCAGAAAGAGATTGGACTATCGCCTAGCAGAAAAAATGGTGAGCCATTCCAGCCAGATAACCCCCATGGACAAGTTCTATACAAATATCGACAGCATGAGGGATGCGTTGTTTGAAGAGTTTAGAAAGATAATGCCTGAACTGACAATAGACAATTCTGAGAGACTCAAGATAAAAAACCAAAAACTTGAAGATGACAAGAACAATCTGACCATTCGAAGAGAGGAATTTGATGCTAGAAATAAGGCGTTTGAGGAACTAAAAACGCAGTTCGAACAGGAACATGAATTTCTTGTGGCGGTTAATCAAACATATCAAGATATCAAAGACTTTCTCAAGAATCCCGACACAGTAAAAACAACTAATCTTGAAGATGTAACCTGTATAAGACCGGATAATGATCTTGCATTACTTGAATCTGTAGACAGATCTTATGAAAAGCAGCTTCTATCTGGTATTGCTTCCAGCAAGTCTACGAAACTTCATCCATAAACAGCAGTACAATATCCGTATTGGTAAAAATTAGATTACTAGGGTCTATGTATAGATTACAAACAATATTGTATTATGTACTTTTAGTGTACTGGCACTTTTTTTTGGGTCTAGTCTACAATGAAGTTTGTACAAACTAGTACAGTAAATAATTGCGGGTTGTTAGTTGATACAATACGCATGATGTACTACGTCGCATTAGGCACGGATATCATACAGATACTATATGCCGTAGTCGTGCTATACCACGTTTTTAGTATTGTATCTTATTGTATTCGTAGTCCCTGCCTAGGTGGTGACCAAAGCGTGGTTTGCTGCCCGCCTAGCATTTAAGGGGGTGGTGACCCTATTGTACTGTACACGTGCCTAGAATCAGGGGTGGTGTACACCTGCTTAGTACAAATCGCTATACCACGCCTTAAACCACGTTTATCGTGGTCTATCGTACCTACATATAGTCTTCCAGAGAACTACAAAACGTGGTATATCTTTTCCAACAAATAACGCTAAAAAGAAAAATAAAATAAATTTTTGATATATCTTTGAATAAGAGACAAGGAGCGCGCAAAATGATTCTAGAAAATAATGCTAATGTTGTTCTTTTTTACTATGCCATAAAATTCAGGATTGGCAAGTGCGAAAAGAACATGTTTGCAAGTGGTAGATTTGTCAAGTGTACAAAAGACTTTACGCCCTCTTAAAATGACGTCAGTGGATTCTTCAAACTCGGAATCATATATAAGCATGGAATTTTCATTTATTTCACGTACTTCAAGATTGACTAATCTAGTATCAAAAGGCCCTCCGTCGGGAAAATCAGGGTTTGATGGATCAGACTCTATGTTTTTTGTCTCGTTTATTTTCAAGTGGATCAACTGGATTTCTTTTTTAATTATTTCAAGTGATTCAATCCTTTCGAGTAGTTCTTTGGAGGCGGCTTCAACTTCGGAGAGTCTTTTTTCACGTTCTAGTTTTTCAGTTTTCTGCTGTTCTTCGATTTCCAAAGCTACAGCCAGATCCAAAGGCTTGCCACATTTAGAACACATCTTTGAATCAAATGCGTTTGGAAATTCACAGACACTACACATCTTTGGTAATTGTGCAGTGCTTTCCTTCTCTTCCCTCACTAGACCATAATGAGCCAATACTGCCTTGTCAACATCTGAATCAAATGAGGGCGTTTGGTCAAATGTTACAAATCCCTACATCGTTCTTGTGCTTGTGAATTAATTTAATGCCTAATTTTTTTCCATTCCAAAGTCCATTTTATAAAAAGTTAGAACCTTTCATAGGTTTGGGCCCGGGGGTTCTCTGGGTCACAGGCAATACGGAAACCCGGAATTTTTGTGAAAATATTTTGACAACAAATGTACAGTAAGCTATATGGAGTAGCTACAAAACTCCTTTCCTTAATTTTTTATCCTACTATTGGTTTTCCTAAGGCAAATTTAACTGCGAACCAATTTTTGAAGGTCTCTAAAATCATGTTATGAGATTTATCACCATTTTTTTTGATGGATATTAATGGAATATCATTCCCTCTCGCAATTGGATTTTGATAGAATGTACCCACATATAACGTGGTAGAATCAAACATAAATCCACGAAGGAGAGGAGTTTCACCATAACTTCTAACTTGGAATAGATG
The DNA here is from genome assembly GCA_050749325.1 of Nitrosotalea sp. Lineage (GTDB taxonomy): Archaea > Thermoproteota > Nitrososphaeria > Nitrososphaerales > Nitrosopumilaceae > Nitrosotalea. The sequence continues at coordinate 7,215 of JBOGRA010000071.1, forward strand.
TTTTTTCTTCTTGGGAGTATTATGATACCAACTTTTCATAGTATTTATGGTGCTCTCTAAATTACTTGTATGTTGTTTAAGAATTTTGTCATGGTAATTCTTCCACTCAATCAGACTTTTACCTGACATATGAGATTCAAAATAGGTTTTCTCATAAAATCCTCTAGAGGTGCTATCTAAAAGTAGAATTTTTATCTTTTTCCCTTTTTTAAGTGCATTCATAATATCTGTTTCAAACTTGTCTTTCAGCGAGGTAAACGAGTAAGATATGATTTCAGCTTGATTTTTTATATTTTTAAAAGAATCTCTGATTTCTTCTTCTTTCGGGATATTTCTAGAATCTTTAATTTTTGTAATTTCAAAATTATTGAACTTTATAGAATGAAAGGGTTCTAGTTCCTTGGATAAAAGGCGGAGTTGTTCATTTCCTATGTGTACTAGTGGAGGAATCTCATTATTTCCAAAGAAATTTCCATATACATTACACACTTCGAATTCATCTTCATGCTTGATCGGAAATTTTCCTATTTTTTTGAATGTTTTTCCTTCCTTCTCATCCTTGAATTGTCCTGCATAATTTGCTGTAGCAAGTATGTGCCCGCCACCTCCAATGTCCATTACCCTTTTCGCGTAGATTATGCCCGGACCCCAATAATTCGGTTTTCCCTTCACGTCTAGGCTTTTATAAATCTGCCCTGCGTTCAAGCCAATTCTTATTCTCATACGACCTATGATCTTGTTTGTTCGTAATTTTCCATGTAGTTCTTTTGCAAGTTTATACGGTTTATCATGATCATTATTCGAAGTAAAACCTATTGCCATACCATCTCCAGTAGGCAAGATAATTTTTTTTTGGGAATTTTTGTAGACGTTTGTGGTAGATATAGCATGATTTAGTGACTTTACGATTTTTACTTGCTGAGGAGTAAAGTTGTTTGGATCAGAAAGGCCGACAACATCAACCATGAAAAAATATGAATTAATTGGACTTGGTGTCATGTGGATTTTTTATCATCTAGAGATATTTATGTAATAATAGATTTATTGTAACTGGTTACCTTTTTGAAGTTCGTGTGTGAAAATTAGCTTGAAATCGACCAAAACGTCATAAATTGAGCGTGGAACTTCAAAACTCTAACCAGTTACGATTTATTAAATTCAGAATCTAGATAGTCTTTTTTGGTTATAAGCCTCAATTGAACGCTTATCACAAAGTATGTGAGTTCAATAATCATGGGTAGGCTAATTCACTTTGATGTTTTATCAGAAAAGAATCCAGAGTCTGTCGCAAATGAAGATATAGTTTATGTTGGCAAAAAAATGGCTTGGGTTTTGGATGGGGCAACGCCTCTTAGTAAAAGGAACCACATGAATTCGCAAAGCGATGCTCTGTGGCTGGTTAGTAGGCTTCATTCAATTTTACTACAATACGAGAAATATTCCGAATTTGATTTACTATCAATTTTGAACAAAGCTCATGAACTCCTTAATAGAGAATTTCTCGAGTCCATACAGAACAAAATATTACCTGAACATGAGTTGCCCTCATCAGGAATCTCCATCATAAGGTGGAATGAATCGAATAATTTTATCGAATATGCCGTTCTGGGAGACTGTGAAGTTGCTATCTTTAATGGAAAAAATGACCAGCCGACAATTATTTCAGATCCTTCACTTCAAAAATTAGACCAAGAGGTAGTCAACAAGATCTACCAGCTTCAGACACAAAAAAATCTGAAACATAAAGATGTAAAAGATTTGGTTTTACCTGATCTTATTCGGAATCGAACACTCATGAACAAGCAAGACGGCTATCCAGTTTTCTCAGCAAGTCCCCAACCTATCGATAGAGCAATCACAGGTAAATTCACGGTAAAGACAGAAGAAGCCAAAGCGATACTTGTTTCGGATGGAATAGGTAGAACTGTCGGTAATCTTGATATTTATGGATCATGGAATGAGTTATTGCTAGAAGGATTGTCAAAAGGAACACAAACTGTTATGAGAAATGTTAGGAATTTCGAGAATTCCGATCCAGAATGTATTCGCTTTCCAAGGATGAGCCAATTTGATGACGCCTCGATTGCTTTACTGACTCTTTCATTCACATAATGCTAACATATTATGTGTAATGTTGGAAAACATGGAACCCAAATCAGAATCGGAAGAAATTCGATCTTAAGGATTTGAACCCAAAATATTCCAGATTTTATTTGGAAAAAACAGACTCGAGTTCCTTTAAACTCTTGATTATGTGGTGACCCGTCTTACTGACCTGATAACTTGTCC
>JBOGRA010000072.1:0-9016 GCA_050749325.1 Nitrosotalea sp.
GTTGCTTTCTACGCTAGTATGTAAGGCGACTTGCATACCGGACATTTTTCTGCAATCTTTTCTTCTTTGAGCCCGCAATTGCTACAAATAGGCACCTTTTTGACTGGCCTAAATGAGCCTAACAGTTTTCCAGCTTTTTCTATTGCCTTTTTAATTCCTGAGGAATCCATTTCGTCTGGAATCTTGAGTTGGACTAGTAATCCGCCGTTAAGCCAGATGATTTTAACTACAAATTCAAGATAGGAAATTATCATCTCAACAAATTCCACTTTGGCTAGCAAAAGCGAGGAGGAATTTTACAATCTGCATCCAAACGTGTAAGAATGATCTTTTTACAAATAGAAAATTCGATCATCGATGTAAAGAAACGCGATGGTAGAATCTTCCTTCCAGAAGGATAAAATTTCAAACGCGATCTATAAAGCATTATCTTGCGGTAGACCGGATCATGGATTAGCTGATAAACTGAAACAGAAGTAGGTCGAGTTACTTTCTACGGTCTTGATAGAAAGAGGTGCTACAAGGCGAAAGTAGAATTAGAAGAAAACACTGGTATTAGAAGATAAAATGTATTGAATTGAAACAATATTTGTACCGTATTCTTAATTAGGTTCTTCTGTGAGTGAATTCTAGTTGAAGACAGAAAAAATTACATTAATTTTTACAATCGTTTCTTTTGTTCTAATATTCCTGCTAGGTTCACAGGGATTTTTGCTAAAACCATTATTTTCTGTTGATGTACAACCCAACTTTAGTGCAAATCAAACAACTGTCAACATAAAAAATGTAGGATTTGCCCAAGCAAAAAATGCAATAGCCCAAGTGATTTTTATAAAAAGTCCACAATCTATGAAAAATCAATGTTATGAAGGAATAATTTCTAATCCAGAAGATAAAATAATGAAGATCAATTTTTCAAGGTTTTCCACATCCGTAAATTGTTAACTCACATTTCAAGGACTTGCGCCATATGATTTTGATAGTATAGTAATAACTGCGGATGATTCTAACGGTTATGTTTGGAGTCCTTCTGAAGATTTTAAAGTCAAGTTAGCCATATTACAGGTAGGATTCTGGGTAGCAGTGTCCACTATCATAATATCGGTAGCAGGTGCTGTTTCAATTCCATATCAGCGACGCATGAGGAAAATAAAAGAAGAGAACTCGCGTTCAAGTGAGACTGAGATATCAAATGATATCAATGCGTCTAAGCAAGAATTGGAATCGCTTGAAAAAAGTCTAGGTACAACAACTGATACTTCTTTAAGAGACCACATAAGACAACGAATGAGATCTTTAGACAATAAAATTCGTGAGATGAACAGTGAACTAGACGAAGTTAGAAGTAAAAGAACAATCCAAGGAAAATCAGAAAATCTCGTTGGGGAATTTTTCCTCAATTGGGGAGGATTAGAACAACAGTTAGTTCGATATAGCGAAAAAAAAGACATCAATCCTGTTAGGATAGGCTCCTCCGCACTTATTCGTGAATTACAAAGAAAAAAAGTATTGCCAGATACTTTTGTTAAAAATTTTGATACTGTCAGAAAGTTTAGAAATGAATTGGCACATGGACTGATAACTCCTAACGAAAAAATGATCAAAGATTACATATCTATTCTTAAAGAATTATTAGAAGTGATGCAGAGAATAAATCCATCAGATTCATGAGAAATAGTCTTTTCCCTCAATTCATTAACTAATCCTTCAATTTTATTATCATTATCATTTGTTTTATGTAACGCCTTCATTGAAATTTTTTAGTTCATGACCACTAACAAAAATTGCATGAGAGGGTATAGATCCTCTAATCTTACTCACCCGAACCCAAATAGTACCAGAAAAACCTCGTAAAAATATCCTATGATTACGAGTTAAAACCTCGCTTCGCTTATCCTCAATGGTTGCTGAAGTACCCCTTAAATCAAATACTTTAACGTCTGGAAAGTCTGGCAATTGATTGGTACTAATAAAAAATTCAAAAATTATGAAATAAGGAGATTCGACTTTATCTCTTACTTCAGTTACTTGAAAAATTGATTTTTTCATAGAATCTAAAATGATGGAAACCCTTCTCGAAATGTCTCCTGAATGTGAATTAACTATGATTCCTTGTTTTTCAGGCATTGATTCTAATCTATCAATAGATTGAATTCCCATGACGAACCATCTAAATAGAGAAGAGGTTATTCGTTTAGTATTCTGAGTAGTCATCCTGATGCTCTTTTCCTTCTTTTCTAATAAAGTCCAATGCCAAGTTCGAAGATTAGATTCAAGCGAAAAATGATCTATATGTAAAGTATTTTCAGTAATGTTATATCTCTCATCTGAGTAGAAAGTTAATCTTCTATCGGTAATGCTTGGAAAGTACAATATTCTTTTACCTGTATAAGCGAATGAGCCAAGTACCCTGTGTTCATTTCCATCCTTAAAGAAGAGATAACTAATTTTTCCTATTGGCTTACCTTCTCGGATAACTTTTCTAAAAGGTCTCACAAGTGCAGATTCTTGATCAGAATTACTTCCATAACCCATTGGGAAGTTATAGATGATTGAAATTCTTGATGAGCCATCATCGTTAAAAGTTGTAGGTTCCATATCCAGATTTGCGATCTTGTATTTTTCACCATCCCAATTTGACATGAATAAATCAGTTGAATGTGGTAATAATTAAATCACAAGTCACTTTCAGGCTCATACCCATCATCATATACAGCCCATTCGATCTCGGCAATTGACAATATGATAGAATCAGAATTTTTGTTTTAGATAACCATCAGTTCTTCTCTTATTGATTCTCCAAGGTAATCTTTTAACACAACTCATCCATTTAGAGTCTTTATCCTAAAATTCCTGCCTTTATATAACCGTGAAAGTCGCACTAGACATGTTAAAAGAAATAATTGCAAAATTGAAATCTTGCTCTTGTAACAAGAAATCATCTGATGACATAAATGCCGTAAAAGAATCTGAAGAATCAAAAAAGTAAGAAATTAGATTCTAAACTCTTTTTTGTTTTTCAATACAGTATCTACCTCCAACAGATCATAACTTACAACATTACGAAGGATTGACGTATTTTCCCTTGTAGAAAGACAAATCCATTTCTATTGAGCCACAGTAAAATGAGACAGGCGCAAGATATGCCTAATAGTGGCCAATAATCATGCCAAATTTAAAATTGGCGTCAATTCAAATCAAATGATATGCACAAAATACGTATGGACGCCAAGGCAGGGCCAGCAATCAAGTGTATAGTCTGCGGGCACAGCGATACAGTTCATTGTACTAAATGTAAAACCCTTGTTTGTAAGCGCTGCCACAAGCCAACTACTCAGGTTTATTGTGAGATATGCCTAGAAAAGCTTCCAAAACACAAAACACATTGTGAGAAAAAAATGGAATTGTCTTATAAAAAGTACAGTAACTTGCTGTAGATGATTTAGTCCATTTTTTAACTAGGTTAATTTTTTGCTATAAAAGACAATACTTCATGTAACGTAGGAGGATCTCCGTGCGTATTTTTTATGTAAAGTGCAGAGGCACCATTTGCAAAGACTAGCCGTTCCTGTGTACTCAGGTTTGCAAGATATCCCACGATATTTGCTGCATCCCATACATCTCCTGCACCAGTGACAATAACAGGTTTGACTTGAAAGGACTTGACAAATTCAGCCTCGTTCCCATTTGACCAGTAGGAACCAGAAGTGGTATGAAGATCTATTGCCACTAGTATCTTCTTTGCCAGTTCTTGAACTAGTTTTTTTGTGCCTTTAGCATCAGAGATTGTGCCAAGGCCATGCTGTCTGAGCAATATGTTACATTCATTCTCATTAAGGCATAGAGAATTCAGACTAGAGTGTAGTTCATTTATGGCTTCCTTGAATTCTTTAGGCCTTGTTTGTATGTCGGCAGGATCTATGAAATGAAGTGCAGTGTCAGATTTTTCAAACGCAAACTTTGATAGCTCCGTTCCCTTTTTGTTGCTTGCCCAATTTGTCAAAATGACAGCTTTGGAGTTTTTCAGTGCCTGCTGCTCCTTTGCACCAAGCTTTTCAGGGCCAAAATTTTCATTGTCGCCAAGATCAGAGAGCATTATATTTACAATGTTTTTACCATCCCGAAATTCAAGTGCGGTAGTTCTGCCTGGTTTTCCATCAATTACAAAAAGCGATGCATTTTCAAACTCTGAAAATGTCTCAGTTATAAGAGCAGAACCTGCCTTGTCTGCCACCGTAATAAGAGAGACGGGACAACCAAGCCTTGCAAGAGCATATGCAACATTTGTAGCATTACCGCCCTTGAGGTCCTTCTGTGGAATGCCACGAATGCTTCCACCAAGCTTACTTTTCTCCAGAATCTGGCCATAGACCATGCCAAGATCAGATATCGAGATTATCCTATCAAGAAAAAAATCGTTTAGAACAACAACTGAATCTACTAGTTTAATGTTATCTAGTTTTTCTAGCATGAAATGGTTCTAGCCCATTGGAGGCATTGGAGGTCCACCTCGTCCTCCACCTCTACCAGATGATGCAATTACATCATCTATTCTTAGAATCATGCACGCAGCTTCTGTTGCAGATTTTATTATCTGCTCCTTTACTGACACTGGCTCTATGATATCAAGAGAGTACATGTCTGCTACCCTTGTGTTTCGTGCATCAATTCCGGTCCATTTCTTGCCCTGACTGTGCTTTGCACGCAAGGTAACCATGGTATTGATTGGATCCATGCCAGCGTTCTCAGCTATTGTCAACGGAATTATTTCAAGTGCCTCTGCATATTTTTTGATTGCAAGCTGCTCTCTTCCCTCAAATCTGTCTGCCCAATCTTTTAGATTTGATGCAAGAAATTCTTCTGGAGCACCGCCACCAGCTACAACTGCTGGCTTTTCAATTACATCTTTTACTACCATTAATGAATCATGGAGTGACCTGTCTACTTCATCTACAACTCTTTGTGAGCCACCTCTAATTAGTATGGTAATTGCTTTTGGGTTCTTACATCCCTCAACAAATGTCCACTTTTCTGTCTCCACCTTTTTTTGTTCTACTAGTTCAGCAGATCCTAGGTCCTTTGTAGTCATGTCGTCGATATTACTGCTGATTCTTCCACCAGTAGCTTTTGCAAGCTTTGTCATGTCGCTTTCCTTTACTCTTCTTACTGAAAGAATTCCTTGTTTTGCAAGGTAATGTTGTGCAATGTCATCTATTCCCTTTTGACATATCAGGACATTAGCACCAATTTCATGAATCTTGTCTACCATTGACTTTAGCATCCTATTTTCTTCCTCAAGGAACATCTGCATTTGAGTAGGATCGCTAATTCTTATCTCTGCACTCATCTCAGTCTTTTCAATTTCAAGAGCAGAATTTAGCAGGGCAATTTTTGCCTTTTCTATTTTTGTCGGCATGCCACTATGAACTATTTCTTTATCAAGCACAATACCTTTGATGAGTTGCGTATTTCTAATCGATCCGCCGGCTTTCTTTTCTACTTTGATATTATCTAGATCAACTTTATTGCCTACTTCCTCTTTTTCAACCACTTGCAGGATTGCATCCACAACAAGTTTTGAGAGCATGCCACTGTCCTCCGAGATTAGTTTTGATTCCATGCTTGTTTTTGCAACCTTCAAAAGAATTTCCTTTTCATTTGGACTTACAGGCTTGGCAAGCTCTTGGAGAAGAGAAAGTGCCTTCTCTGCAGCCGCCTGGAACCCTTCAATGATTACAGTAGCGTGAACGTCTTTTTCTAGTAGTTCTTCAGCCTTTGCCAAAAGGGCTCCGCCAAAGACAACAGAGGATGTGGTTCCGTCCCCTACTTCAGTGTCTACCGTCTTTGAGATCTCTACCATCATCTTTGCTGCCGGATGTTGAACGTCAATTTCCTTTAGAATGGTAGCACCGTCATTTGTAATTGTAACATCGCCTAATCCATCTACAAGCATCTTGTCCATTCCTCTTGGGCCAAGGCTTGTTCGTACTAATTCAGCAACGAGTTTTGCTGCTGCAATATTGTTTTTCTGAGCATCTCGACCCTTTTGCTGTAAGGCGCTTTCCTTTAGCACAAGGACAGGACCTTGTGGTGTTTGTTGAATTGAAGCCAAAATTATCCTCTCTCTTTCGTAGTTGTGTCCCCTTTTAATACCTTATCCATCCAAAATTTTGAGATATATTCTGTTTTTAACATCTACTATACCGCTAAACAAGATTCTAATCTCTGGTAATGCAAGAAATGGGAGAAAGAGCGGGATTAGATGAGGTTGTTTAAATCTGCATCCTGTCTCAACTAGCTTTTCGTCAACCTCATTGTACTTGGTTACTGCTTCCTCAAGGGGCAATTTGGAGACTAGGCCTGCAATAGGCATTTCAAATTTGCATATTATTTTTCCGTCTATTGCAGCAACCATCCCACCTTGCGTTTTTACTAGATCGTTTGCCACAAAGGCCATATCCTTTTCATTTGAGCCAATTACGATCAGGTCATTTTCATGAAAGCTCTGTGTACATCCAAATGCCCCGATCTCACCACCAAAGTTCTTCAAGAATCCAACACACTGCTGTCCAGTACCATATGTCCGGTCTATTGCTGCCACCTTCCAGACATCTTTCTCTTGAGAAGCAATCACATTTCCGTCCTTTACGCAGAGTTCTTCATGATCCTTTCTTGTTATAATTTCAGTGTCTAGCCTGATTACAAGGGCTTGGGCAGAATTTCCCTTGCTCTTAACTACAAAATCCTTTTCCGTAAATTTACGCCGCACCTTTACCGTTTCTGTTATCCATTTTGAGACTGATAGTTTTGCACTTTTGAATACGGACCTACCGTGAGCCACCATTAATCTTCCTCCTACGAAGACCTTGTCCGGTTTTAACTTGTTTAGATCATCGAAGACTAGAATGTCAGCAAGTTTTCCAGGAGCAATTCCCCCCAAGTCTTTGCCCATCTTATAATATTCAAAGCAGTTTCTGGATGCAACAGTTATTGCATCTATCAATTCCATTCCCATAGATGTTGATTTTCGGATGCAATGATCAATCATGCCAAAGTCTAAGAGATCCTTTGGAGTTACTCCATCAGTACAAAACATCAACCTATCAAGATAGGTCTTCTGGGATAGCACGTTTGGTATTATCTTATCAAGGTCTCTTCGTATCGATCCTTCTCTCATCATAACCCACATTCCAAGCCTTAGTCTTTCCATCACTTGCTCATAGTCTATCGGCTCATGACATGAAAAAATTCCAGATGCAATGTAAGCATTTAGCTTCTTGTCGCTTGCACCCGCAGTGTGACCATTTATGATTCCATCATTTTCAAGAATGTAATTTAGACTTTGAATCGTGTTTGGATCCCGTGTTGTGACCTTGGTCCAGGAAAATACTTCTCCCATGCCAAGAACATTTTCTAGTTCAAAGGCCCTCCTCTGTTCTGTCTGCGATATTGTTCTTGCATGACTGAACTTTCTGTCAACTGGAAGACCGCCAGGTATCATATGAAATACTCTTATTGGTAAATTCTCTGTCATATTGACAAATTCCCTAAAGCCTCGGTATCCACAAACACTTACGATATCAATTGGATCTGAAAATAATGCCGTAGTGCCACATAGAAGAGAATGCTTTGCAAGTTCAGAAGGCAAGATGTACTGATCCATGTGTATGTGGGAATCAGCAAATCCCGGAGTGACAAATTTTTCTTCCAAGTCAATGATTGCAGTTTTTTCACCAACAGCATGCGATACATCCTTTCCAACATATGCAATCCTGTCTTTTAAAATGGCAACCTGTGTTTGCGGTATTATTTCTCTTGAATAGACATTGACAAGTTTGCAGTTTTTCAATACAATGTCTGCTTTTTTTTCGCCCATTGCAACCTTGTTTAGTGGACCAATCATTGATGCAAGAGAGCTGGCCTTCACAAAGTGACTTTGGGTAAATACATTATTAAAGCGATGTTTAAATTACGGTCAGCCATCGTCTTCTTTTATGAACATGCCTAAGGAGATCAGACGATACTGTCCCAAGTGTAAGAAACATACACTACAGAAGGTCTCCTTGTATAAGGCAGGAAAAAGAAGAGGCTCTGCAATAGGTGAAAGAAGACACGCTGAAGACAAGAAAGGATATGGTGGTCAGAAATTTCCCAAGTTAGCCAAGCCTGCAAAGACCACAAAGAAGATGACACCTATTTTCATGTGTCCTGAATGTAAAAAGAAATTTAATGTACCTGGAATAAGACTAAGAAAGTTAGAGTTGGTTGCACAATGAAAAAGGCACAAATCCTCATCCCAAAACCAGGAAGTAGATTCCAGCGGGTCCAGTGCAAAGAATGCGGGGAAGAAAGTGTTGTTTATTCCCATGTGTCTACTACAGTTGCATGCAAGGCTTGTGGCAATACATTATCTGAACCAACAGGTTCTGTTGCAAAGATTAACGGTAAAGTTCTAGGCAGCGCCGAGTAGATCGTAATCGCTTTTTGTGTTAAGATTTATTGCAATACGCTTGTCATCAATTACAACATACGATTCTGGTACAGGTTTCATGCCAACAATTACTTTTGGGTTTACAATGGATATGCCTGTAAACGAACATTCCTTGCCGTTGTGATTTACAAGATATTCCGGTTGTACTCCAATCAAATCCAAGAATTTCTTGCTTACAAGAACACTTGTCCATGATTGCCTGTTTTCAGAATCATTTACAATTTTTTGTATGATTTCAGAATCTAGCAATACAAGGTCGCCAGAAACTACAAAGACATTATCATCAAAACTTTTCAGTGTCTCGTTTAGATCCTCCACGTATCCCTCTCCTCTTGTTTCAACTGTTGGTATACCAAGATCCTTTACAAACTTGGATGTTTTTGGAGCATTGCAACTTGTAGCACATATTATTTTTGAGAAACATCCAGACTCGTCTAATGCTGAAATAACATGTTGAATAATGGGTTTTCTGTATTTGAGGAGGAGTTTTTCCTGGACTGACTCCATCCTTGTACCCTTGCCTCC
>JBOGRA010000073.1:0-8892 GCA_050749325.1 Nitrosotalea sp.
TTAGAATTATTGACCAGCTCACGCATGCCATAGTGGAAGACATCATCTCAGTCCCAATGAATAACCTAAGAAAGGCATCTGAGCAGGGAGATTCTGAAATTCTTAGAACTGTAACAAAACTCTTTGACTACAAGAAGGAGTAAATTATATTGCTAGAAACACGTGATTTTTGTAATGTCTTATCCTAATGTACGACTTCGAAGATTAAGAAAGACTGGAAAGATTCGTGAGCTGTTAGAAGAGGTCCGACTTTCCCCAAAGGACTTGATCTGTCCAGTATTTGTGCAAGAAGACCTCAAGTCAAAGTTTCAGGGGGAGTCGATGCCAGGTTTCGAAAGACTGCCGTTAAAAGATGTGGTAGGGGAGGTAAACTCTATTGCAGAATTGAAGATTCCCGCTATCATGGTTTTTGGAATTCCATCACACAAAGACGAGAAGGGAACATCAGCATTTGCCTCGGATGGTATAGTACAAAAGGCAATCTCTGAAATTAGAAAAAATCTTGGCAACGAGGTTGCAATAATGTCCGATGTCTGTCTATGTCAGTATACAAGCTCGGGACATTGTGGGCTGGTAAAAGGCGATAAGATTGATAATGATTCTAGTCTTGATACGCTATCGAAGATAGCTGTAAGCCAAGCCCAGGCAGGCGCAGATGTTGTGTCTCCGTCTGCCATGATGGACGGGCAAGTAAAGGCAATAAGGCATGCACTTGATGATGCCGGATTTTCAGATGTGGCAATAATGTCCCACTCTGCAAAACACAGATCATCTCTTTATTCTCCGTTCAAAGACATGGCCCATTCTGCTCCGCAGTTTGGCGACAGAAAGACCTACCAATTGCCGTATACAAACCCAAAGGAAGCCATGCGGGAAGTTGAGACTGACATTGCAGAAGGCGTAGATATTGTCATGATAAAGCCTGCGTTGGCATATCTTGACTTGATTGCAATGACAAGACAAAAGTTCAATGTACCAATATCCGCATACAGTGTATCTGGGGAATACGCCTTGGTAAAGGCAGCTGCACTGCAGGGCTGGGTAGATGAAAAAGAGGTCACGCTAGAAATTCTGACTGCGATTAAGAGGGCGGGAGCAGATATGATAGTAACATATTTCTCAAAGATTGCTGCAAAAGCCTTGGGCTAGAGATGAGGGACGATGCAGGCTTTGAGATAGACAGGGCTTTTGACCTATTGCCACATGTTGTAGGTGCAAGCTGGGCTACTATATGGTTCAGAATGAACAGGATTAGAAGGCCAAGCATTGAAGAATTTAGAAATAAAGTTGCGGAATATTATGTGATGCTGGATCCACTAGTTAACACATACCCTAAGGATGAAAAGTTTGCAGACATGACAAGACACATCAAGATACGAAACCAAGATGAGATAGAACGAATACTGAAAGGAAAAAATCAAGAAATAGAAAAGAGATTCAAAAGATACCTAGATTATGGCTAGATCTCTTCTCTGAGCGCATCTAGAAACTGTTGCATTATCTTGACTCTTTTTCTTGCTTCATGTTTTGCGCTTTTTGTGTTCATTTTTTTCTCTAAGATCAACAACTTTCTGTAAAAGTGGTCCAAAGTCCATCTGGTATCGTCTGGACTGCGAGTCTTGCAAAAAGGGTCTTCAATGTTGTAAAATGGCCTTTTTTCAGCACCCCCGACAGAAAATGTCCTTGCAATGCCGATTGCACCTATTGCGTCAAGCCTGTCTGCATCCTGAAGTATTTTTCCAACCATTGTCTCTGGCACTGCACCTCTAGAGAAACTGTGGTCACGGATTGCATCTGTGATTATTCTTATCTCCTCTTCTGTGTAACTGTACCTACCTAGGATCTGCTTTGCTTTTGTTGCACTCTCTACAGACGAATTCTTGGATCTCGGGTCGGATTTTTGATAGGATACAATGTCATGCAAAAGGGCAGCGGCAAGCACAAGTCTTGGAGTTATCCGTTCCATCCTTGCAAGTCTTTTGGCATTGTTGTAAACTCGCATAATGTGCTCAAAATCATGGGCGGGATCGTTTTTTCCCACTTTATTCCTTACATGTGCTTTTAATTTTTTGATAGGATCCGCCTTTTTCATCAAACCAAAATCTATGTTATTGTATATATGAACATAAACTGGTTGTACAGGCGATCTGGTTGGTATATGGTTAAAAATTTTAGAATTTGTTATTGTTATTTTTGTATTTCATAGAACAATATACTGAAAGAGTCTCCTTTTTGTAAAAAATAGATGAATCGTTCAATATACTTATAAATAAAAAATTGTATATGATACCATGAGCTCAAAAGCGTGGAAATGTTATCGATGCAATCTTATTTTCAATGATGCATCCCACGCCAAATTGCATGTAGATCTTTCAAAACATGCTGTCAGAGAGATAGATCTAGTAAAAGCCTAAGACTTCGATAATCTTATTGCTCAAGAGTAGACAGTACATTCATGTCTTACTCTAATATCTCAAAGATGAATTTTGAAGTCTCTGAGGAGCAAAAAAATTTTCTAAAGCAAGTAGACCATGCCTGCAAAACCATTAGGGAGCATGAAACCAAATGCTATCTTGAAGAAGAATCAAACGACATGATAGTTCCATTGTTTGGGAAGATTGGGATGCTTGGATGTCCCATCTCAAAAAAACATGGCGGCTTGGGTTATGATATCTTAACGTATGTATTTGCACTTGAAAGGATAGGCAGGGAAGGAAACTCACTGCGTACCTTTTTTTCTGCACATACATCAATAGGCCAGATGGTTTTACAAAACTGGGGCAACGAGGAACAAAAAAAGAGGTACCTCCCTGATACAACATCAGGCAAGAGCATCATGGCGTTTGGACTCACTGAACCTGATGCAGGAAGTGACCCAGGCTCAATGACTACAAAATTTGAGGAAAGTGGAGATAATTTTATTCTAAACGGAAAAAAACACTGGGTGGGAAATGGAACCATTGCAAAAGTAATGACTGTGTATGCGAGAGGACCAGATAGGAGAATTTCAGCGTTTATTGTGGACACTGACTCTAAAGGATTTCATGCGCAAGAGATGAAAAACAAGATGGGCTTGCTTAGCATAAAAAATGCCGAGATTACATTTGAAAATTGTGTTATTCCAAAAAAGAATCTTTTGGGAACAAAGGGAAAAGGGCTGAGCATAGCTTACAGTGCATTGATAGATGGCAGGCTGAGCGTTGCTGCAGGTGCGATAGGTGTGATGAAAGACTGTCTTGACGAGTCTATCATATATTCGCAAAAAAGAGAACAACACGGTTCGGCTCTTGCCAAAAAACAACTAATCCAAGAACATCTCTCCGCAATGATACTAAATGTAGAAAGCTCACGATGGCTTGTTTATAGAGCTGCCATGGCAAGACAAAAACTTCATGATTATGTGGAAAACTTGAAGGAAAACGACTCGAACTGGCAAGAACAACTAAACCGTGAAGACCAGGAATATTCTATGCTACGGGAAAAGGCAGATAGGCTTGCGGCAATAGCAAAACTGCATTCAACCAATGCTGCCTTTGACTCTGCAAACAGGGCAGTCCAGATCTTTGGCTCTTTTGCATACCAGAAAACAAACAGGGTAGCTAGGCACTTTTTGGACTCGCGGGCAATAATCATCTACGAGGGAGCAAATGAAGTGCTGAAATTAAAGATAGCCTCGCTTGAGCTTGGTGACAAGTATCAGGCATACTAGCGATATTATGTGCCAAAAATGAGCTCAAAATATCAAGGCCATGCCTGGAAAATGACCCGATAGGGTCAAAATCATGCCTGAAAAATGACCCTTTTTTGACACAAATTGGCCGTCGGCAGTTAACTATTCGTGGTAAGAATCTAGGGACTGCATATCATGTTCTATGCATGTAATACGTTTACAGTGAAAAATGGTACTGCAAAGATTCGAGTGTTTGCATGAAAATACCGCCTATCGAAATGATAACCTAATCAAAATATGGGTCTTTTTTGACAAGGCGGAAATGTGTGTCAACCTCAGAATATATCCTTACAATATCTGTAGAACTTGTTATTTCCTCAAGAGATCCCATGCTGTCAACTACTGGCAATCCACCTACTTGTAATCTGTTATTGATTTGGTAGTAACAAGTCAAATGCAAGAAACTTTCCAGTTGTCACTCTTGATAAATACCTCAAATTAAATCCAGATACATACATCATATAACATGGGATTAGATCTTCTCAAAGAGCAGGTTTCTAAATTTACCAATCACAAAATGACTACTGTGGAAAGTAACCTTACCATACAAGATGCGGCACAAGCCATGGCAGAGTCTAAGGTAGATAGTATTCTGGTATTTGAGAATAACAAGATAACTGGTATCGTCACTGAGCGAGATATTTTGTATGATGTAGTGGCAAAAGGACTGGATCCCACAAAAACTGTACTGAATCAGATAACAAAGAGTCCTCTGATAACAATACCCAAAACGTCTCGTCCGCGAGGCATTAGAGCTTATGAAAAAACATGATATACGTAGACTGGTTGTAATGGACAAACGCCAGTCGGCCTTATCACACAAAAAAATGGTCTGTGGAAACATTGAGCGACATAACATCCTACTAACCAGAATTGGAGATATCTGATAAAACGTCCGGTCCGTACTGCTCAAAGCAATTCAAAGATACAAAATCAGTATATGCTCACATGGACAAAGATCATAAGTAGACTCTGTGAAACTCGGTTCTATCATACAGAGATACAATCACATCTAGATGTGATCCTAATTAGGAAATATTCGTTAGAAAGATGGAAAAGATTCGTCATGATCGCCCATGATCATCACAAGAAAATATCATCCTTCAAAACATGAGGATACCAGAAGCATAAGTTACAGGCTGTCTGTGTGCATAGTGGAAGAACTAGAAATCAAAATAATGCGGAAAAACATATCTCAGTTAACATGTTTATTTTACAATTAGAACTGGTATCTTAGATTTATGAACAGTATAGTTTGAAACGCTGCCTAGGAAGAGCTCTTTGACTGGGTTCATACCTCGAGATCCCATTACTATGAGATCGAACTTTTTCTCACTTGCATACTCTGAAATCTTGGATGTGTGATCGCTTACTACAATCTTTTCATTAAATACAATTCCGTTCTGTGCGGAGAGCACCTTTGCCTTTGTCATGAATTTCTTGGCTTCTTTTATGCTGTGATTTCTAAGAGATGTTGTAAACCTTCCAAGGCCTATTGTATATAATGGCAGAACACACAATCCTGTGATAGTTGCGCCGCATTGTCTTGCAAGATAAA
The DNA here is from genome assembly GCA_050749325.1 of Nitrosotalea sp. GTDB lineage: Archaea > Thermoproteota > Nitrososphaeria > Nitrososphaerales > Nitrosopumilaceae > Nitrosotalea. The sequence goes on from JBOGRA010000073.1 coordinate 5,289, forward strand.
TAGCTTCTTGAAGAGCTTGGAAGGACTGTGCTGAACCATCTAATGCAACAAGTATCTTCTTAATTTTCTGCATTATGTTATATCTAGAAGGTTTGTTTAAGAAGTTTTACTTTGATTTTCATTATTGAAAATCCCTGAATTTTTTGTAATTTATGGTTTTTTTCAGATATTGCTGGTATGGTTCTGAAATCTTTTTAGAACATAAACTCAAAGAGTAATAATCGATCATGGAATTCTCTCAAGTGAATCCCCTATGTGGTTATATATGGAACTGAAATTATGCCAGAACAGTGATCTGGTACTGCAGGACGAGCGTCAATCAGTCCAATTGATCATAGAATTCAAATTTTGGTAAGGATTCGGAGAATTCTGTGCATTAATAATACAACATGATATCTTGGAATAAATTTGGAAGAGCACTAATATGTCAACTCTTTATACGTCTCATATGACTGCAAAACAAGAAAACATCTCAGAAATTACGGGCCAATTAGAACAATTCAAAAATATAAGAACTCAAACACTAGAACTTGTTAAAACATTAGAAAAAGACGATTTTGTAGTCCAGACTGCTGTGTTTATGAGCCCACCAAAATGGCATCTGGGGCACGTAAGTTGGTTCTATGAAGTAATAATGAATAAAATAGATCCGAAATACGGATTTTATTCTCAAGAGTTTTCCAAAGTTCTAAATTCATACTATCAGACTTTTGGGGAACCCCGTGAAAAGGGAAAACGTGGAATTATATCAAGGCCAACAGTTGATGAAACTATACAATATTTTGATATAATAAACAAAAGAGTAGAGGAATTCCTTAAAAATTCACAAATTAATAAAGATGAAATTTATCTTTTCAAAATGGCATTTAATCATGAATGCCAACATCAAGAACTGCTAGTATATGATATCCAACATCTACTTGCTAACACTTATAGACCAATAAAGCAAAACACTCCGCCAAAACCATCACAAGTAGAAAAAAAATCAATTAAACTTTCGGGGGGCATTTACGAAATGGGATATACTGGTTCTGATTTTAGTTATGATATTGAGCTTCCAGAGCACAAAGTATACCTAAACTCATACGCAATTGACCAATTTCCTGCAACAAACGCAGACTATGTAAAATTTGTTGAAGATGGAGGATATGAAGATTTTAGATTTTGGCTTGCTGATGGTTGGGATGTTGTAAAAAAGAACAACTGGAAAGCACCGTTGTACTGGGAAAAAGAAAATGGAAGTTGGATACGACATGACTTTAGAGGAAGACAAAAACTGAATCCAAACGAGCCAGTTTGTAATATTAGCTATTACGAAGCAGATGCATATTGCAAGTGGGCAAAAAAAAGACTGCCAACAGAAGCAGAATGGGAAAAGGCAGCTTGTTGGAATGAAGATAAACAGAAAAAAACGATCTATCCGTGGGGAAATGACTCTCCAACTGAAAACCACGCAAATCTCTTAGAATCATACACTTGGTCGCCTTCCCAAATAGGGTCTTATCCCTTGGGAAAAAGCCATTTTGGAATACACCAGATGATGGGTGATGTCTGGGAGTGGACCTCTTCAGAGTTTATAGGATATCCTGGCTTCAAGTCGGGCTTTGCAGAATACAATGACAAGTGGTTTGCCAACCAAAAGGTACTTCGTGGTTCCTCATTTGCAACCCCAAAATATTCCATCAGAAACAGCTATAGGAATTTCTTCAAACTCGACGAAAGGTGGATGTTTGCAGGATTTAGATGTGTGGAGGATTTATGAGTACAAAACAAAAACTAGAGATTCAAGATTATGAAAGAATTGTAGTAACTCCTAGGTTTTGTTATTTTAAGCCAAAGACATTCATAAACTCTACAATTGTCAAAGAAATTTCATATAGTTTATCACAAAAAAAGAAATTCATTCACCACAAGTTTTTCTATGACGCAACAGGTTCTAATTTATTTGAAAAAATTTGTCGCCTACCTGAATATTATCTTACCAGAACAGAAATAGAAATTCTAAGATCAGTTAAATCTGAATTATCAAAACATCTGGTTGGTAATTACGCTTTAATAGAATTAGGAAGTGGCTCATCAACTAAAACAAGGAATTTATTAGAAGTTTTAACTACAAAACAAAATGATGTAGAATATTATCCAATTGACATCTCTAACATACTGAAAGATAGCTCAATTAATTTACATGACGAATATGATAATTTGAGAATAACTGGAATAATTGATCAGTATGAGACAGGATTAGAGTTCATAAGACAGCTAGACCACAAAGAAAAACTTGTTGCATTTTTGGGTTCTAGTCTTGGTAATTTTGATCCTAATCATGCAATTGAGTTTCTCAAAAAAATTCGTTCCTCTGTGAGGAAAGGTGACTTGTTCCTACTGGGCGTTGATTTAGTAAAAGACGTAACAATCTTGGAAAAAGCTTATAATGATTCAAGACACATCACTGCAAAATTTAATCTAAATCTACTCTCACGCATTAATCGAGAATTAGGAGCAAACTTTGACCAAGACAAATTTGAACATGTGGCGATTTTCAATAAAAGACAAAAAAGAATTGAAATGTACCTAAGATCAAGAGTAAAACATGACATTTTTGTATCTGTAACTGATCTTTTATTAAAATTCAAAAAAGACGAATTAATTCACACGGAATATTCTTACAAGTATACAATATCACAAATCAAAAAAATGGCCAAAAAGATAGGATTTAAACCAGTACAAATTTGGACTGACGAGAAAAATTATTTTGCCCTTGTCTTATTTTCAGTGGATAGATTATGAAAAAATCTTGCGAACATTTTATTGGTATAAAAGAAAACGTTGTTCCTAGAACGGAAGGCTGTGAAGAGTGTGAAAAAGAAGGAACCACCTGGGTTGAATTACGACTTTGTCTGGCATGCGGCCATGTAGGTTGTTGCGATTCATCAGTAAGAAAACATGCAACAAATCATTTTAAAAAAACTGGACATCCTGTAATGGTTGCCCTGCCAAATTTTTCATGGAAGTGGTGTTATGTGCATGAATCTTATTCTTAAGACTAGGTACAAAATAAGACCAAGATAGTACGAAAGGCCGCTAACAATTTCTGATAATCAACATCCAATTTTTATATGATTGATATACTCATAATCACAAAATGGCAAGATTAGTAAGAAAAGATGCCACCGGCCCAATGAAAATCAAAGTGGGAGATGAAATCAAGTGGATCTGCATGTGTGGTTTGAGCAAAAATCAACCATTCTGTGATGCCTCACACAAAAAAATGGATGAAGAGCCTGGCAAACTTTACATGTATGACAAAGACGGAAAGAGAATCGAGATCAAGCAATCTGACGAAATCTTCAAGAATTTCAGCTGAACAATCATTGAAGAAGATCAAACATAATGTGAAAGAAAAAAGACGCTACAAAAGTAGGTATAAACGAAGGTATCGGGAGAAGCCTGTCAAGTGAATGGTTACGAGATCTTAGGATTCTAACCCTTTCTGCATTTTCGAAATTAATTTCTCAAGCTTTTCTTCATCAATTTCGAACTCTTGACTAACACTACCTAGAGGGCAGGCTGAAATAGAAAATTGCATTATTGCTATGAGTATCTT
>JBOGRA010000074.1:0-8805 GCA_050749325.1 Nitrosotalea sp.
AGGAATCACGAATCTCATCTTGCTTTGGTTTATGATATGATAGAACCGTTTAGACATCTTATTGATAGAAGTGTTTTTGAGATTCAAGATCAAATAAGAAGGAAAGATTATGCGTTTTCTAGAGATTGGATTGTTGTACTTTCTGATGAATTGAAGATAAAATACATTGAGCTACTTTCTACAATTTTTGATAGAAAAAGACCATACAAGGCAAGAAGTGGAATCAGAAGAAAGGATGGACATCAAATGATGGAAGAAATAACTATTATGAAGGTGAAATGTGTAGAATTAAAACAATCCTTATCATCTTGCTAGATTAGATATAACAAATGGGAGCAGATTATGCGAGTTATGCTATTGGCGCATTGGCATTGATAGTTGCAGTGGTTCTTCCTTTAGCGTTATACCGTAAAGGAAAAGGAGATCTTACAAAAATGAAAAAAGATTTGAGAGATGGTATTTCCACTGATGTTGTAGATGTTGCAAATGCACAGTTACGCGTAAAAGATGGAGGCAAAGTTGCAAAACGAGAAGGAAAAGTTGGGGCAGATGTAGAACGTAGTGTCAAAGAACAACAAAACGTTGGAGAAAATGTCACATTTGTGAAAAAAAGTGAAAGAACCTCGACAGAAAATGTACCTGTAGGTGATAGTGTAGATGCAAAAGTTACAGAAGCAAAAAATATCAAATTTGTAGCTGAAAATAAAAAAGAATTCATAGTAGATGCAATACTCATCAATGAACAAGATAAGAATACAATTGATAATGCCAAGAAAACAGGAGATACAGAATCTAGTGAAAATAAAAAGACTCTACAAGAGGAGTAACAGTATAAAAAGAGATGATGGAATGTCTATGTGTCAGGAAATTACAATATCTAAGATCTATGTTCAAGAATTAATTGGTTCTTTGGAAAGTTGACCATTTCTTAATTAATATCAATTCAATTACAAGAAGCAAAAATCCTATAATCAAACCTGTGACTCCGAAAATACTAACTAACTTAGGATCAAATTTTACATCTATAACTGAAGGCAGAATGAAGGGAATGCCAATGATGGCAAAACATGAAGATGCTATGAATCCTACCGTTCGAATTATTTTGAATTTTGAACCTGTATAATTTTCTGGAATGAATTTTCCTATTTTCTTAACTACCGGACGATAAAAACCTAAACTTATTGCCAAGAAAGCCCATCCTAACAGTACATGGGAAACTTCTGGAACATCTTTACTAAAATCAAAAGCTATTTTTATCAAATAGAAAACACCGAAACCGAAGAAAAATATCTTGCCATAATAAAAAACATCATTCCTCGGATCTTCTTTTAAATACATTTGATCCCACAAAGATATACAAAACGAAATGACAAACATTATTGTTGCAAAAATAGCAGAAGAATAAACCGATGGTAGGTTAGTATGAGCAAATACTGCTATAACCATAGATAACGAAGACAGGAATGCTATCGGTTGTGAATTTCTCAGTGATTTGTAAAATAAACTACTTAGGTCTTTCTTATCCACATTTTTTAAGTCTATTTTAGATTTTTAAAGATCACTCTCAGGCTCATACTTTTCATCATCATAAAACTCAACTTCCTCCTTTGAAACCAGTTTTCCTACTAGATCAATAGGCATAGAAACCGAATCACAAAAGGAACCATCATTTAGCGACCTTAATTCAGATAGCCAAAACCTCTTTTTATCAGAATTTAGGTTAATCTTCTTCTCATATTCTTCGATTTTACCCACATCTTTGAGCCTGTTGAATAAAATTCCACTTTTGATGTGTGTAGTTCTAGTGGTCTTAACCTTGATGTAGAATCCTCCATTTTCATCTACTCTGTTGTCCAAATGTTCAATTTCTTGTTTCTTCTCATTGTCATATCCTATTCCACGTTTCTTCCAAATTCCATTGAACTTGTAAAAGCCATTAGACAGAAAGATCACATCATTTCCTTCCTTGTCTAGTTTCATGTCCCCAAGTTTCTCACTATCCAAATTTGGAATCTTTTTTCGAACAGCAATAGAATCAGTGGCAAATGCTACAACGTGATTTTCCAAATTATTTTCTTTCATGAATCTGTACAGGTACGCTCTAGTAAAACCCGTAATGTAAGAAGCAATTACAGGATTGAACAAGTTCCCCATTGTATTATGCGGTTTGTTTTGCGCGGTCTTGCCATAGATTGAATTCAAAATAATCTTGATTGCTTTTTCAAGTTTGTTTCCTAATTTCTTTAGTTCAAGTCTTTTGTAGTATTGTTCTTCAATGAATTTTTTGAAAGGATAACCGCAGTTCTTGTTTGGAATGAACTGATATGATTCCAAGATTTTGTATTTTATTTTAGGATCTCCTTTTACTGCATCTAGTTCATCCAAAGTAACATATGTTCGAAACTTTCCAGAGGGATAACAAATGGTTCTATTCTTTTTGATGAAAGGAAATGGCGCTATCTTGACTGTTGGAGATATGTCTGCAATAATATTAAAAAATCCAATCTTGGAATCTGGATGAATTGATTTTCTTCGAATCCATTTGCCGTCTGTGATATCTGGAAGAGTTGTCAAAGCATAAGGATAGGCGGAATTGACATCATAAAGACAGCAATATCCTATATGACCACGCTGAATAAGCTCAAATCTACCGCCATAAAATGACTGTCTTGCTAATTCCTGAACTTCATACGGTATTTCATTGAATAGTGGGATGTAGATACCGTTCTTTATCAAGACCTTCTCTGCTAAGTATCCAGACGAAATCCAGTTTGCCACGTAGAATCCAAACGTATCATGAAATACCTCAAGCCAGTTCTCAGCAAGTTCCTTTGTGAGAATACAGTCCTGAATACAGTAGTTTCTAACCTCGTTTTTGTGTCTAGAATAGTAGTGTTTTGAAAGGATTTTCCGTTTCTCTTTCATGGATAAATATTGAGGATCTAGAGGTTTTTCTATAGAATCAGAATACGCACTAGCCAGAGTCTTGCCTTCATAGTATTGTGCGATATCATAACATGTTATGGTATGATGACCTTTTGATATTGTTAGTTTCTTTCTGTCAATGTAATGTATCTTGTATCCCATATATTCAAAATCTAGGGCTTTTTTCCACTTGTATTTTTGTAAAATTTCTTTTGGCAATAATTTCAAGATACATTCTGCATCATAACCCAAATTGTAAAAGAAGATCCAGAAGCCTTCGTATCGTAAAAGAAACTTGGCTATACCTTCAAAAGTAATGTTTCCATCAAGATATTTTCCATCAGATACAGCAAGTAGGAAAATATCGCCTTCGTCTGTCTCTGTATCCATTGAAACCACAGGTCGTTTTCTATCAAGACAATTAGGATCTCTATTTTGTTTTCGTACTCTAATACCATCTAGCATCTTACAGTTAGAAGTAGGAAGAAAAAAAGTCATGGACTTGGATTACTCCAAACCACGTTTGAGATGTCAGTTTCAAGACCTTGTCTGTGCTTCTTATATGCTGTACGAAGTTCTCTAAGAGAGATATCAATAGGATAGTTTTTCTTAATCGCTTTGAGATATCTCCAAGTACGCTTCATCTTCTCAGAGCGATTCCTGTTTGCTATTTTTTCTGTAATGGATTGTAATGTCTCTTTCTGCTCTCTTGTTTGTGTCAATCTCTTGATCTGCTCTCGGATAACACTATTCTCGCCTTCTAACTGTCTTCTAAACTTCCTAACAAACGATGTATCTCTGAAACCTGAAAGTTTGTCGATTTCGGTCTTGATTGAGTCGAGTTGTTTTCGTAGTCTTTCTAGATTAGTCATTATCTAGTGGATCGATTTTATAAATAAGAGTAAACGATCCATATTATGACAAAAGCTAGTGCATATACACGAGATTTAACTCAAAAAGAAATCAAAGTTTTACAAGCGAAATATGAACCATATTTGAAAAAAGCCTCGAGAAACAGAGGATTCATTCCACTAGAAAAGACTAAACGACTACTACATATCACTAATTGGGAAGAAGATACATCAAGTAATGATGTCTATCAGTTCTTTTCTGATCTGAAATCTCATACTAGAACATCTTTTGGAGATATACAACTCATCTGTGATACACTAAAACCATCAGTTTTGAACGACATTTTCAGATGGGAATATCCAGAAGAATTAAACAAACAACTTAGTCATGAAGCGGATCCAAAAAAATCTCAAGATCTACATAGTAGAGTTCCAACAATTGAAAATGTAGTTAAAGCATTATTGTTTTCAAAAGAAGAAAAAGAGGAAAAACCAGATGAGATTTGGAAACATAAGGGATTAGTACTGCAACCTGATGCATGGAAATTTAATATTGCAAGTAACTTGATTCGAATTTGTTTTGAATTTTTACAAGAAAATAAATTCATAACATCAAAATCCCATGAGCGATTAATTGAGGAAGTTACAGATATGATAAACGCTGAATCACATAATCTTATGGTTCCAAAATTCTGGAGAAATGTCCAATGGGCTTGATAAAATAGAATATTTTTCATCAAATTTCTTTGATATGAACATTTTTAGCTCGGTTTGTTCGTAAAATAACATGAGGTTATTCTGGAGAAAGGAAAGAGAAAACGAGAGAAATCAAGACACTTCAAGAACAAACAAGGTTCAATCAAGGTCGGAAGAGAATGATTCAAGGTTCGATGAAGTTAAAACAACATCAAAAAAGGTCTCATCAAGGTCTAATCTAGGTGAATTAGACTGTGAAGAAGCCATCACTCAGGACAAGGAAAGGTTTGGTAGGGTAAGAAAGAGTCTAATGGTGTATCTACGAGAGGAATATGGTAATGACATAGCAGACAGGGCACTTCGGAGAGTCAATAAGAGAAGGACTGATGGATATTTTCACAATACCTCAAATTAATCGATTTAATGATGTGTCATATGCACATAGTAGAGCAAGGCATCAGAACCAGCCTTCATGGCAAATTTTACAAATTCCTCAATAGCTTCATCTTCTAACCTATCTCTTAATTTGTCCCCTAGTTTCTTCAGATCTCTCTTTATTGTTGGATTTCCATCTATTCTATCCACTAGGTTGTTGTACAATTTTTTATCTTTGACAATTTTTGCAGGTAGGAGATGTTTTCTGAACATACCAATACCCTCCAGAGTAATCCTACAACCATCCTCGTCGATACTTCTTACTGGTTGAAGCAAGTTCATTCCAATAAGATGAATCAGACTTTGTCGTACTACCTTTTCGTGATCAGAATCTGGCAATAGACTGGGAGGAACTTGGAGTATTATTGTTCCCACTGAAGTAATTGGATGGTTCCACCACCTACCCTGAGAATTTTCTCTTAACTCTTTTATTGCTACATCTGAAATTATCCATCTCTCTAAATCTGATGTTTCTGAAAGCAATACGATGTATAATTCAGGTTTTTTTGATAAGCGTTTCTTTTGGTTCTAAAGTTTTACGGCAATCTACGAATAAATTAAAATTAATGCGTAAAATTTATGCGTAAATTAAGAAAAATTTATGCGTAAATGTCCAAAAATTAATCTTCTAAAGTTTTACGACAACTAGCAGATTTTTAGGTTCAAAGTGGGGGGATTCCATTTTTATCGAGCCACAATAAAAATAGAATGCCCCCAAATTACGCTTGTAAATATGACACTTGTCGTAAAGGTTATGGTTTAGGAATACAGAAAATAAAGGGAGGTGAAAATGTTGAAAGACAAATATGAGTTAATAGATGCAATTGAAACGGAAGATCTGAGATCTCCTCGAAACATAGAGATCATGAAAATCAATTCATTGCTTTTCATAGCAAATGAATTAGCTGAAGCAAACGAGTTAAAACGCAAAGAAATGACTGTGGTTAATTACTCTAAGAACACAAATGAAATCATTATTCCTTCACGGCTACGGCCTCTCAATCAAAGTACAAAACTCAAGGCTAGTCTTTTCACAAGGAATTGATCCTTTCTCAGACAAGAAAGAAGTTCTAGAGCTTCCAGCTAGTGCCTGCCCATTTGACAAGGTAGTGATTCAAGGCAAGGGATACGTTTCTACTGAAGCACTAGAAAGACTAGCAGAATCCAACATCAATGTTGTAATGCTTGACAAGCGCGGCAAGCTATACAGTTATTTTCACAAGATTGGAGGCCATCAGCCATTAATCAGGCAGAACCAGTATGATGCATTTCGAGATCCCAAGAAACTAGAATTTCTTCGCAAGTGGTTGGTATCGCAAAAGATTGAATCACAAGTACAACTATTCAAGGAATTTGTAACAGAGCCAAAGCGGTTCTATAGCGAATACAACAAGGCTTGGCAGATATCAAACAACCAAACGTCTGGAATGAATTATTCTCTCAAGGCTACCACCAAAGCCAAGGAAAGGATCAAGAAAGCAATTGTATCCATGGAGAGAGTCTATCTGCAGTTAGATTCAGCTCATGAACTGCGAGAGATAATAAAGATAGAAGGCGATGTTGCAAAATGGTACTATCCAACCTTTTGTCTATTGTTCAAGCCTGAACTGAGATTTAATTCAAGAAATAATCATAGGACATTTAGGCCAAAAGACGCTTCAGATGTTATCAATGGTCTTCTAAACTATGGCTTTGGAATTCTGTATGCAGAGGTGGCAAAGCAACTCAACGCTCTCGGCCTTGATTGCTATGTTGGATTTTATCACAAAAACCATGAATCTCATCTTGCCTTGGTCTATGACATGATAGAGCCTTTCAGGCATTTGATAGACAGAAGCGTCTTTGAGATTCAGGAGCAAATACGAAAGAAAGACTATGTTTATTCACGGGAAGGAATTGTTGTCTTGTCTGATGAGTTGAAGAGAAAATACATTGATTTGCTATCTACAATATTTGATAGGAAGAGACCTTACAAGGCTAGGACTGGAATCAGAAGAGAAAATGGTAATCAAATGATGGAAGAGATTACAATAATGAAGATGAAATGTATTAGATTAAAAGAAATATGTCATAGAGCTAGAATTCAATAAGTTCCCTTTTAAAGAACCAACTTCCGCATATCCTATAGATTTCAAATGATTACAGTGATAAGACAATACTTTACTTATGATATAAAAAATTCATGTACTTTTGATGTTTCAGTGGACATTACAATGAAAATTACTGAAAAACAACCCTTCTTTTTACTTCCTGTGAAAGGTTACAGAGGAGATTTGAAAGTATTAGATTCAGAGGGTAATGATATGATAATACTTTCGGATAAAGAATTTGAAAGTCAATTTGGCGCATCTATGTCAGATATAATAAAATTATATCTTGAAAAATTAAAGAGGGATTTAAGCGAGAAATATTCTAAATTAACAAAAGACTACAGAGTTGTTGCAGTTCTTTTCAACAAAAATTATGATGAATATTATGAGACTGTCAAGATAACGTGGACGGAACAAATTCACAATAGAAAGAGAGGAAGTGGTATATCAGAATATGCTGAAATTCCAATATACATTCCTCGTTATGGGTTTGATCATGGTGCAACATCTGCAATTTATCTTTCAATTAAAACAAATTCTAAATATGAAATTGGAGAGAAACCTCGAATCATAGATCTGAGATCATCTAAGGAGCCTACTCTTACCCACATTATTGATGATCAACGACATAAGGTTTACAGATTTTCAGAAACTGAAAAACCCCAACTGATAGAAATCGTAGTCAAAATTGAATTACCTACAATGATTGAGGATTGGGCTCAACTTGGACTTTTTGCTGGGATTGTTTTACCACTTTTTCTTATTCTATTAACATTCTTGACTCATCATGTACCCAAATTTAGTCATGAAATTCTGGCAGGGATTATTACATTTATTGTGGGATTACGTGTTTTTGTATTCCATGATACTGTATTAATGCGTAATTGGAAGACGATTCACTATGTTTTAGTTATTTGGTGTGCATTAGTACTATTGGGATTAATCACGTGGGAAGCCTTTGCTAGTACATCAGTTACAACAATGCACTAAATCAATTCATCAATTACAATGCAAGATAAAACAAATATTTTGGATTTCTTAAATATGACCAATCCGAAGAGCGAAGGTTTAAAATAGTTAGAAATCGATCTTAATGACATGGCTTCACAAATTGTAGAAAAATCAAAGAAAACTGCGGAAGAAATTCTAAAAGAAGCACTACCTAACGAATTCCTCATCTCATCGGTAGATAAAGAATTCAAAACTAAGTAGAAAATCATAAATTATTTTATATTTACAATTCTTTTACAAAAGATCCATATTTTGAGACTTCTGAGTGTAGAATGAACCATCTCATAGTAAGTTACCAACCTTAAACCATTTGTAAAAATTTCTTCATACTACTATTCTATTAGGAGGCTAAAGATTTAATAAATTAGTAAATCTGACAATAATTACTATCTTGATTAAAACAGGTCAAGAGAGGCAACTCGTACCTCGATCGAGGAATTGCTCACTGCGAGTCTCTAGAACCCCCTCTTGACCTAACTACTTTTATTACATGAGAGTTAAATAAAGTCTGCGGCAAAATTTTTTTTCGTATTGCTGAGCTTTGGATCAATTTTGTTGACACCGTTATGATTTTCATAGTAATAGATCGTCATATGTCGATATGATCGTAAAAGAATTCTGTGAAAATTTATGAACAAATTCAATAATATTTTCTAATTTTTTTATTCGAGTTGCTTTCTACGCTAGTATGTAAGGCGACTTGCATACCGGACATTTTTCTGCAATCTTTTCTTCTTTGAGCCCGCAATTGCTACAAATAGGCACCTTTTTGACTGGCCTAAATGAGCCTAACAGTT
>JBOGRA010000075.1:0-8734 GCA_050749325.1 Nitrosotalea sp.
AAAATTACGTCGATAATTCCTTGGTCATACAACATTTGCGGTATCATTAGAATAGATTCTGCATCATTACATGAGAATACGTCTTTTTCAGAAACGTTAGAAAACAATGAAATTTTTCTCTTTGCCGAAGTTTCAAGTGGTCTGCTACATCTTACTGCCATCAAGTCTGGCTGAATGCCGATTCTTCTTAGTTCTTGAACACTGTGTTGAGTAGGCTTTGTCTTTTGTTCGCCTACTACATCAAGGGACGGTGCCAATGTAACATGAACAAAAACTACATTATCAGATCCTTCCTCTAATCTCATTTGTCTTAGTGCTTCTAGGAATGGAAGGCTTTCAATGTCGCCTACGGTACCGCCACATTCTACCACTAGCACATCCAAGTCCTCGCTCTTTGCGATCTCTCTAATCCTGTCCTTGATGGCATCTGTCACATGGGGTATTATCTGAACACACGCTCCCAAGTATTCGCCTCGTCTCTCAGACTCTATCACGCTTGAGTAGATCTGGGCTGTAGTGATGTTGTGTGTTTTTGGCATGTTTTGATTTAGGAACCGCTCATAATTGCCAATGTCCATATCACATTCGCCTCCATCGTCAGTGACAAACACCTCGCCATGAGAAATTGGGTTCATGGTTCCGGCATCGTAATTCAGATAGGGATCGATCTTAATACACGAAACCTTCTGGTTTGAAAGTTGAAGGAGTTTTGCTATGGATGACGAAACAACGCCTTTGCCAAGCCCTGACATCACTCCGCCTGTTACAAAAATGTACTTAGCTTCTGACTGCATATCTATGATGGATTGACGGTATTTTTATTTCTTATTCTAAGATCGTTGCTTTTTTCAGACTTTTTGCAAATGCGGTTATCTTTGATTGGATCCTTGTCTTAGGGGTTTTTTCAATTAAACGTAAAAATGCACTTGCTACAATTATGGCATCTGCACCTGTTCGTAAAATTAGTTTTGCCTGCTCTGCATTGTTAACCCCAAAACCCACCCCTAGAGGTATTTTACCATCCAGCGTTTTCTTTGCATTTTTTATAGCGTCTAGCGTATATTGCTGAAATTGCTGCTGTGTCCCAGTTGTACCGTATACTGAAACCAAGTATACAAAACCAGATGATATCCTTGAAATTTTCTTTATTCTCTCTTCAGAGGTATTTGGGGATATGAGAAAAATGGCATCCATATTGTTTTTTCGAACAATATCTAGATAATGATCGGATTCTTCAATAGACATATCTGGAAGTATCAACCCATCAATTCCGGCTTTTTTTACGGCTGAAATGAACTTGTCATATCCATGGCTGTACGCCAGATTAGTATATGTCATCAAGACAAGCGGTACGCTGGTTTCTTTTCGAATCTTTTTTACCAGATTTACAAATCTGTCAAGATTCATTCCCTTTTGTAACGCGCGAAAGCTGGCATTTTGTATGACGGGACCGTCTGCTAGAGGGTCTGAGAACGGCAACCCCAGTTCAATAATATCAGCTCCACCTTTTACCAAGCTTTTCACTATGGATATTGTTTCCTTGTCACTAGGATAACCTGCCATGGCATAGGCTATGAACGCTTTTTGATTCTTGGATTTAAGCTCTGAAAATTTATCTTGAATTCTTGACATTTTCACTCAAATATTTTTCCACAACTTCAACGTCCTTGTCACCACGTCCGGACAAGGTAACTACGATAGTCTCACTCTTTGACATCTTTCTTGCTAATTTCATTGCATACGCCACTGCATGTGATGACTCTAAGGCTGGTATGATTCCCTCATATTTTGATAACATTAAGAAAGCATGTATGGCATCATCATCACTTGTGATATCATATGTTACTCTTTTTGAATCCTTTAGATACGAATGCTCGGGTCCTACTCCTGGATAATCTAATCCTGCAGCTATGCTGTGCGTGTCTTGTATCTGTCCATACTTGTCCTGCAGAAGGTAGGTTAGCATGCCATGAAGAACCCCCTTTGATCCTGCTGTAAGTGTTGCAGAATGATGTTCTGTTTCAATTCCATCTCCACCAGCTTCGATACCAAACATACTGGTATCTTCATCAATAAGTGGATAGAATGTTCCAATCGCATTTGATCCGCCGCCCACACAAGCCACTACTGAATCAGGTGATTTCTTTTCAAGATCTTTCATCTGATATAATATTTCATTTCCTATGACTGATTGAAAATCTCTAACCATTACTGGATATGGATGAGGCCCAACAGCTGATCCTAAAAGATAGTACGTTGTCTTTACATTTGTTATCCAATCTCGTATTGCTTCATTGATTGCATCTTTGAGAGTCTGCGTTCCTTCTTTTACTGGATGCACAACTGAACCCAAAAGCTTCATTCTGAAAACATTCAATTTCTGTCGTTGTGTATCTTTGTATCCCATGTAAACTTCAGATTGTAATCCAAGGGTTGAACATGCCATGGCGGTTGCTACGCCATGTTGGCCAGCCCCCGTCTCTGCAATTATTCTTTTCTTCTTCATTCTTTTTGCTAAAAGTCCTTGTCCTAGAGTGTTGTTGATCTTGTGGGCCCCGCCATGTAACAGATCTTCTCTTTTTAGGTAGATCTTGGCACCTCCGACAAATTCTGAGAGGTTTTTCGCAAGGTAAAGTGGGGTAGGCCTTCCAGCGTATTCTCGTAAATAGTAGTCTAATTCTTGTTTGAAGTCCTTATCGTCTTTGAATTTCAGATATGCCTGTTCTAATTCTTCTACTGCTGGAACCAGAGTTTCAGGTATGAATCGACCTCCAAATTCTCCAAATTTGCCATTTTTTGGGTACTCTAATTTCATATTGCTAACACCAAACTTGAAACTAATCCCTTGATATCTTTACTCTTCATAATGCTGCTGCCCACAAGGAAGGCATTGGCGCCCTGTTGGCTGAGAAATCTGACATCATGGGCTGTTTCTATGCCGCTCTCAGAGATGATTATCCTGTTGTCCCTTTTTTGATCTTTGAGAATTGCCTCTGTTGTCTTTAGATCTATTTCTAATGTGTCCAGATTGCGATTGTTTATTCCAAGCAAGTCTGCCTTTGTATTAGTGGAATGGAGAAATTCATTTTTTGTGTGAGATTCTATTAGTACAAGAAGATTCTTTTTGTGTGCATAATCTACAAACTCATCTATTTCTTTTGCAAGTTTTCTGTCAAAGATTGACTGAATTAAAAGAACAATGTCTGCACCTAATCTCTCTGCAGCGTCAATCTGTATCTTGTCTATGACTATATCCTTCATCAATAAGGGCACCATTACATGTCGACGGATTTCTGCAAAATATTGAGGGGATCCATGAAAGAGATAGGGCTGGGTTAAAACAGAGAGCCCTATGGCGCCTCCATCTATCATTGTTTTTGCAATAGTTACAGGGTCTGAAATTGGTCGTATGTCCCCAAGAGATGGCGACGAAAATTTTACTTCGGTTATAAGCGATGCATGGAGGTTTCTTCTAATCTCGTCTATAATATTTTTATCAGATTTTGTCAGTCTGTGCTCTACATCGTAAACTCTTTCCTTGATTGCTTTCTGTGAATTTTCTGCAAGTTTTTCTAGCATGTCTTTCAATTGTTCTCAAACTCCTCCAATTTACTAATATCGCCGCAATATTTGATAAAATTTCTAAGGAGGTCAAATGGTTTTCCACTATGTATTGTATTAAATGCAATTTCTAACGCCTCACTAAATTTATCTGAGATTCCTCCTACGACAAATCCAGCAGCTGCATTTAATGCTGTAACATCTATCATTGCTTTTTTTCCAGTACCGTTTAGAACTGAAACAAATGATCTTATTGCATCATCCCTAGTTGATATCTGAATATCGCTGAGACTAGCTTTTGTCAGTTCAAGCTCAGAGGGCTCTAGTACAAAATTATGAATTTTCCCATTTTTTAAATGATAAATATGATTTTTTGAAGTGGTAGATAGCTCATCTAACCCATCGCCTGAAATCACAGTCATCACATTCTCTGCGCCACGAGACTGTAGTAGTGTTAAGACACGTTGCAAGTAAGCAGGTGCGGATACGCCTACTAGCTGATTTTTGACTTGTGCTGGGTTGCTCAAGGGACCGAGTAAGTTAAAGGCTGTTCTTACTCCTAGCAGTTTTCTTGCTTCTGCAACATTTTTCATAGCTGGATGAAATTTCTGGGCAAACATGAATCCAATATTGAATTTTTCAATTATGTCTTTGATCTTGTTTGGTTCCATGTTCAGGTCATATCCAAAATACTCGAATATGTCGGCACTGCCACTTATGCCTGAAGTAGACCTGTTTCCATGTTTTGCTACGCTTACTCCCCCTGCGGCAATGACAAACGACGCAGTTGTTGAGACATTAAACGTGCTCATTTTATCCCCTCCGGTACCACACACATCAATTATTCTTCCACTGCATTTTGGTTCTATGCGTATTGAATTTTCTTGCATCGTGTCAAGCATTGCTAAAAGCTCATCATTGGATTCGCCTTTTGCAGTAAGATTCTTGAGAAAATTTGCGGTATCTTGAACCGATACCTTACCGCCAAGTATGTCATTCATGATATCGCGCATTTCGCTATAGCTAAGATCTTTATTATCTGAAAGTTTTGTTATTGCCTCTGAAATCATTTTTTAATCAACTTTATGAAATTACCTAAAATCTTCTTGCCTTCACCTGTCATGATGGATTCTGGATGGAATTGGACACCTTCGATAAGATATTTCTTGTGACTTATTGCCATTATCTCCTTATCGTCTTGTGCAACTGCCGTCACTTTAAGATCCTCTGGAATTATGGTTTTGTCTCCTACAAGAGAATGGTATCTTGTGGCCCTAAATGGGTTCTGAACTCCTTCAAATAACGGAGATTCATAATGTTTAATGGGACTAGTTTTTCCATGTCTGACATTTTCGGCATTTACAACTTTACCTCCAAATGCATGTATTATCCCTTGATGACCTAGACAAACTCCAAGAATTGGTTTTGTAGGACCTAATTCTTTTATCACTTTGGTACAAATGCCAAAATACTTTTCATTTTCTGGTGTTCCAGGTCCCGGCGAGATAATTATTGCATCATAATTTCCTTTTTTAATCTCATCCAATGTTATCTTGTCATTTCTAATTACATCTGAATTAACTCCTAATTCGCCTAGCAGTTGAGCTATGTTATACACAAACGAGTCATAATTATCAATAATTAAAAATTTCATTTGGCAGCCTCCTTCAACGCTGATATCATGGCATTTGCTTTGTGCTGGGTCTCCATCCATTCATTTTCAGCCACTGAATCAGAAACAATCCCTGCTCCTGTCTGTACAAAACCATGTGTTCCATCCATGAAAATTGTTCTTATTGCAATTGCGAAATCACAACATCCATTAAAAGAAAAATATCCTACGGTGCCGGCGTAAGGCCCTCTTGCGTCTGGTTCCAATTCATCTATTATTTCCATGGCGCGAATCTTGGGAGCACCCGACACAGTTCCGGCTGGAAATACTGCCTTGATAGCATCAAACATATCGTATTTTTTATCAAGCGTGCCTACTACATGAGTTACCATGTGTTGCACGTGGCTGAATCTCTTCACTGCCATTAACTCTTTTACCTGTACAGAACCATATCTGCAAACTCTTCCAATATCATTGCGTCCTAGATCTACCAACATAGTGTGTTCTGCTAATTCTTTTTCATCATGTAGCAATTCTTCCTTCATGGATTCGTTTTTCTTTTCATCGCTTGTAATTGATCGCGTTCCAGCTATGGGGAATGTTTCAACAATATTTCCTGTTATACGTAACAACATCTCTGGACTGGAACCTATAATGGTTCTATTGCCCAACTTTATGTGGTAAAGATATGGCGAAGGATTGATCTGTCTTAATGATTTGTAGACCTTTAGAAGGTCGCCACTTGCATTGAAATTAAATTTTTTTGAAAGTACAACTTGAAAAATGTCTCCATCATGGATATACTGTTTTGCTTTCTCTACTATTTTCTCAAAATACTCTTTATCCATATTTTCTTTGATCTCCGATAGGGAAAATGCGTCAAAGTCAGTATCGTCATAAGCAAATCTGTTTATTCTGTTTGTATCGTAGTAGAAATAAAATAGTTTTTTTTGTTTGTTGTCGTAGAGAATTCCATCATCATAGATTCCAAATTCCATTATGGGTACTCTATTTTCGCCGTGTGAATTTGGAATTTTTTCCCATGATCTTACAGCGTCATAGTTAATGACACCTACAGCCCCTCCAACATATCGGTATTTCTGATCCGGTACTTGATAGAGAAGTTTCTTTATTTCAGACAACGGGTCTTCTGTCTCGATTACAGTTGATGTACCGTTTTTGTAACGGAGTATCACTCTATCTGTAAAGCACTTTGCTACGATTGTAGGGTCAAACCCCATGATTGAAGTCTCTGCAAGCTCCTCTGGCCCAGTTAATGATTCGAAGAGAAAAGAATAATCAAATTTTCTTGAAATTTTATTATACAGATCAAATTGGGAGTCAGAATACTCTAGGGGTATTATCTTAAGGTTTGAATGCCCAAATGTGGCCACCCATGCAGACCCTTGGGTTCGGACTCTATTTAAAATTAAGTCATTTTGCAACCTAAAAAATTACGGTATGGTACGGTACCTTTATATGCTATTGATGTGATCTATGATATATGTCTCAGGTATTGGTTCCGCACGTAGATTGGAGTAGAACTCTGCTCTTCCAAGACTTGTATTTTTCTAAAAGAAGAACATCAGTAAAATCTACGGTGAAAGAGGCAATGTGTACTATATGTGATAAGAGCCTAGATGAAGGAATTTCTGTAACTGCCAAACGGGTGGGACAAAAAATGAGATTTTTCTGTCAGTACCATCTTCCAAAAGATTACTGAAAACACGATTCTACAGTTTACCACTTGGGTTTTGTTATGGCCCCTTCGGATGCAGAAGTAACAAGTGAGGCAAATTTTGCCAATGCTCCTTTCTCATAATTTGGTTTTCTTGGCCTCCATTGTTTTCTTCTTTCAGCAAGATCAGTTTCAGGTACAATGATGTCAATACTGTTTTTTTCTATGTTGATTCTAATTTCGTCTCCGTCTTTCACCAGTGCAATAGTTCCACCTATTGCAGCTTCTGGGGAGACATGTCCTATCATCAAACCGCGGGTGGCGCCTGAGAATCTTCCATCTGTGACAAGAGCTACTTTTTCACCTAATTTTTGTCCAACTAGAGCTGCTGTGACGCCAAGCATCTCTCTCATGCCGGGACCTCCCTTCGGACCTTCGTATCTGATTACTACCACATCATTTTCTTTAATCTCACGCTTTGATATTGCATCAAATGCATCTTCTTCCCTATCAAATACTCTAGCTTTACCTACGAACTCTGTCGTATGCATTCCGGCCACTTTGACAACTGCGCCCTCTGGAGCAAGCGATCCTCTAAGTATAGTTAGAGTTCCCACATCGTGAATTGGTGTATCTGTAGACCTCAGAACTTTTTGATTTTCACCAAATGAAAGTTGTATCAAATCTAAATTTTGCTTTAGTGTCTTTCCTGTCACAGTTAAAGCATTTTCATTTAAAATATTCTTTTTCTGTAGACTCTTCATTACTAGTGGAATGCCGCCTATCTTGTCAAGATCTAGCATAACATAAAATCCTCCGGGTCTCATGTCTGCAATATGAGGCGTTCGTTTTCTTACTTTTTCAAAGTCTTCAAGAGTTAGGTTTACGCCAACTTCTCTAGATAAAGCTAAAAGATGTAACACTGCATTTGTAGAGCCTCCTATGGCATTTGCAATAGTTATTGCGTTCTCAAATGCCTCGTAGGTGAGAATGTCTTTGGGCCTTATTCCATTTTCAAGTAAATTCATTACGGCCTTACCGCTCTGGTAGACAAATTTTTCTCTTCTAGGATCTTCTGCAGGCGGTGACGCGCTTCCAGGTAATGCGATTCCTATGGCCTCACTAATTGATGCCATGGTATTTGCTGTATACATGCCTCCGCAAGAACCAGCGTTTGGACAAGCAACATTTTCTAAATTCTTGAGAGCTTCTAGCGTCAACTGACCAGCATCATATGCTCCTACTGCTTCGTAGACATCTTGAATTGTAACCTGTTTTCCTTCGTACATTCCAGGCATTATGGTTCCACCGTACACAAAAACTGACGGGATGTTTAATCGCGCCATTGCCATCATGGAGCCTGGCAAGCTCTTGTCGCAACCTGCAATGCCTACAAGCCCATCATATTGATGTGCTCTGACCATCAATTCGATAGAATCTGCAATAACTTCTCTACTGACCAGAGAAGACTTCATACCTTCATGACCCATGGCTATTCCGTCGCTTACTGCAATTGTGGAAAATTCTCGTGGGGTTCCACCAGCCTCTTGAACTCCAGCCTTTGCATGGATGGCCAACCTGCCAAGGTGAATGTTGCATGGAGTAGCTTCATTACCTGTATGTGATACTCCTACGAATGGCTTTTCAAGATCATTATCTGTTAAACCAGTGGCCTTGTACATGGCTCTGTGGGGGGCCCTTGAGGGCCCTTCAACTACATTTCGACTTGATATTTCCATTAGATAACAGCAGTTCTCGCATGATGGTATAATTTTAGCCTTCTCAAGGATTGATTAAAAGTTGATTTTGATTTGATAATTGAACTGTTAAAAACTTGGCTATCACGTTTTTGGCAGCTCGATGATAAACGTTGTCCCTTTGTT
>JBOGRA010000076.1:0-8429 GCA_050749325.1 Nitrosotalea sp.
AGGAATGTGGAAGAAACCACAGAGCGGCAGTACAACCACTGCTCCAAGTGGAACAACCCCAAGTGACTTCCAAGAATAGAATCTAGGAAGCCTTTCTTATTTTATTTTTTGATAATTAAAATTGAGTCTATTATAGAAACTCCACCCGACATATCAAAATGATGCCAGATTGAAAGGGTGACAAATCAATGCGTAATCAGTCGCAATTAAATTATGACAGTTCATTGGAAACGAATTCTGACCTATTTATCTCACACATTTTGTCAAGATAGTATTTGGTAGTTTTGTGTTTTACATAATTTATAAAATATCAGAGCAGGATAGAAAACATTGTTCACGAACAAAAGTACACAAGTATTATTTAATTTTAGACTTACTTTTGTCTGGAAACTGTAGGCGCCATGTAACTTTATTGGGAAATGTGCCCTTCCCAGACTCTCCAGCCCTACAGTTTCCATTCATCCGTTATTTGAGATAAGAATCCTTTGACATGATGTATTATAATATGCAACAGAATAGATGAGGTGGGTTTAGAAGGATCTATTTACTCTGCAAGAAAACTATTTGGGATCTTGAATACTAGGGTGTTTTCAGATATCTCAAATGTTGCTGGACATTCAAGTGACTCAAAGGCTTGTTCATAAAACGCCTTACAGTGCAAAGAATATTTTTCTCCCAGATCATGACGCATTACAAATACCATCATTTTTCCAGCATTTATCTCGGTAAGATCAAAGCCGGACACGGCTGATCTCATCTTTATTATATCAATCCAATCATTTACGCTATAATTTCCTCGCATTGAGAGACACAGATCTCTAGGGATGTTCTTTCCTTCTGCCTGCGCCACATGTGTAATCATTTTGTCGTCCAGTTTATCCAAAATTGATTTGATTAGTTCCCTTTCGGTTGGAATCCATTTTGATTTGGCTGCTGCAATATCCCAGTCCACTGCTTGCAAAAGCAGTTTGTTTACCAATCTATTAACAGTGGATTTTTCGTAGACGGCATGTTTTTTTAGTTTTGTCAATACTTGTGCGTCTATCCTAAAGGTCACGGTACCTGTTGGTTGGCTGTGTTGCTGAGACTCAGCTTGAGATTCCATCATCTGCAAACATCGCCCTCACTGTATTTTTGTCGTACTCTAGTTCTATCTTCTTTTGGAATAATTCTTTGAAAATAAGCTCAAGAATAATTTTTTGATATAATGACCAGTTCTCCCCCAAGTCATGTTTTAAAATCATGTTATGAAACCCGTTATCAACAAGATGGCTTATCTGTACTGATGAATTTATCATCAGGATTTCATACCATGAGATAAATGAAGTTAATTCCACTTTTCCCCGCATAAACAAGACAATATCTTCAATCCCTTCCTTTCCTATCGTAGAGGCAATCTCGACTACAGACTTTTCGTCCATCCCATTGAAAAGTCTCTTCAATACCGGCTTGCTTAGAATCACAAACCCCGATCTTGGAAGATAAAAGTCCCAGTCAGTGAATCTCTTTAATGCTTGATTTACCAGAGTGTTTGTGCTTACTTCTCGTACCTTTGATAGATCACGTAGTCTGTGTAGGGTAACATCATCAAGTCGAAATGTAATGGTCGATGTCTTTTTTGAACCATTGACCGCTTTCATCATGCAACTAGTTTCTGTTTAAAGTATTTAGGAAATGACGAACTTTGTTCACTAATATTATCAAGTCACGGCAAATCTGTTTTTGATTTGTACCACAAGTTTTAAAAAAAGCGTCATTTGAGTTGTATACTTTGTGCTTGATAGGTACCAAAACATGTCTGACTTGGACGTACTTGTCCACACGTCTCCATTGTAATCCGAAATATCCTACACATGAAATAGTCACTCTGCTGACTGTAGAAAATATCATTTAAAATTTTAACATGGGACTTTAATCCTTCTTACCACACAAGTAAAATGAATAACGGATGGAGCTATACCATGAGAACTATTGGCAAAATAGTGATAATATGCGCAGTCATAATTTTTCTAGTTGCATATTTCCACTATACACAGATTGGCACAGTTTTTGACAAACTGGTACAAGTTAGAGACAGTATTCAAAACGCGACAGACCCAATCATAAAAAATGTCTTACAAAATGCCGCCAACTCTAACCTGACAAAACACTAAGATAGATGGGCTTTAAATCAGACGAAATATCTACAATTATCAGGTAAAAGAGAATTGTCTAGTGAATATACACCATATGGTTTTACGTACAGACTAGTAAATCAGAAAGGATCTGGCGCTCATGTCGTAATAGGAATATTGATCCTAGTCATAGGTATTGGGGCTGGTCTTTTTTACCATAATGACGCAATAACATACCTTGCAATGGCTACTGGAATTATAGTTATTGCTTCATCATTTCTAATGATAATCAAGCAGTATGAAAGAGCGGTAATACTTCGTCTTGGAAAATACAATAGGCAAGTGGGGCCTGGAGTACAGACAAGATTGCCTTTTGCAGACAATATTCTTGTAGTAGACATTAGGGAAAAAGTAAGCGAATTCAAGGCAGAAAGAATGCTTACAAAAGACAATGTTCCAGTAACCATTGATGCAATTCTTCGTTACAGAATAATTGAACAGCGAGCCAAGGACGCAATACTAAACGTTGAAAACTTTAACCAAATGATACAGCAGGTTTCTCAGACTACACTTCGTAATAGCATAGGATCTTCATTATTTCAGGACATACTCTCAAAAAGGGAAGATGTCAACGCCCACATCAAGACAGTAATAGAAAGCGAGGCAAGCAATTGGGGTGTTGAAGTAACTGGCGTTGAGATTCGCCAAGTCATAATTCCTCAAGAACTAGAATCTGCAATGTCAATGCAGGCGCAGGCAGAGCGTGAGAAGAACGCACGTGTCACATATGGTGAATCAGAAGTTCTAGTTGCAAAGAAATTTGAAGAGGCCGCACAGGTATATGCAGAAAATCCTGTTGCCTATGCATTAAGGCAGTCCAATATGTTATACGAGTCAATAAAAGTACAAGGCAATACCATAGTCATGGTTCCTTCAGAATCTCTCAATTCCTTGGGATTTGGAAACTTGGGAACCACCATAGCATATCTTGAAAGCACTAAAAAAGCAGTCCAAAAAGAAAAAGAAAAAGCCGCTAGTACGAAACAAGAATAATTATTCCTCAGATAGAGTTGCAAAAAACAGTCTTTGAAACTTATTTAATTTCCAGCTAGTCCTTATTTTGTGTTCTCGAGATATAATATCTAGTAAACGTCACAAAACCGGGAACTTTTTTTAACATGGAATCAGTATAATACAATGGGATTATTTAGTAATAAAAAAAAGGAGTTTTGCACGGTTTGTAAAAAGGGCATTTCTCGAAAAAGCAACCCAAAGAAGGACTGGAATATCAAAGGCCCGCTGTGTGCAGATTGTTATGTGGATTTAATGAAAGAAAATTTTGGAAAAAAGAAGGGTAATGATAACAAATGTGTTTTGTGCGGGTCAGAGCCTGGGACATTAAATCTATGGAAACCAAAAAAAGAGTGGGGCATAAAAGGATGGCTTTGCGAGCCTTGTTCTAATGAAAGGGAAAAGGCAGACAATGAGTTGAAAAAAAAATGCAGCATATGCGATACCAAACTTGGTTTTATTGTCCATCGCCCAAAAAAAGAATGGGGCGTCATCGGGTATCTCTGCAAAAATTGCTGGAATCTTCAAGAATCAAAAACTTGACAGAAAGAAGAGATCTAGCCATGAAATATGAGATTTTAAGGTACAGGCTTAGCTTGTGTTCTGTTTAGCTTGCTTTTTACAAGATGGACATCTTGGACCATAATCATGATCTTTACTTGCTATGATTTTCTTACATTCTAGACAATAGTAATAATTAGTCATGTGTAAAACCTGAATCTTTTTGATGGTTTTTCATTCCGGGTTTGTTTCTTGGTTTTGATCTTACCATACAGTTACAGCAGTTGCAGTATAAACCTACAGTCTCACTAGTTACAGGCTTTTCTTCCATATCATGACATCCCTCCCGTGTCATAAAAATTCCGCAAATCTGACATCGTACTTGATCTGACAAATAACGGCTTGTTCCGTCCCTTGGTTTTCTAACTTTGTATGGTTTACAAAGACCCTTGCAGACACCTCTATCTTTGTTCATGTATAGTTTTGGATGCAGGAGAATAAATTTCCATTGAATATCAGTCTGCCAACTCTAACAAACCATAACGCGATTATATCAGATAGTCTTGGTATACTTTGAAAGATATATGCTAGAGATCCTTTGTCATGTCAGTTCTTAGCTGACCACAGGCAGCAGAGATCTCAGATCCCTTCTCCACCCTAACGGTACAATTCACGCCAGATTCTCGTAATACATGTTCAAATTCTGTTATGCGTTTCCACCTTGGACGCTTAAAGTCACCAGCGGTTGGATTTACCGGTATGAGATTCACGTGAGCCCCGTTACCTTTCAATAGCATGGCAAGCTCTGCTGCAATTTCAGGCGAGTCGTTAATTCCCTCTATTAGGGCGTATTCTAGCGTGACACGTCTACCTGTCTTCTTGAAATAACTTCGCGTGACCGATATCAGATCTTTGACCGAATTTGGCCCTGCAGTTGGTACTAATTTTCTGCGCAGTTTGTCATTTGGTGCATGGAGCGAGATTGCCAGCCCTATCTGCAGGTCTTCGTCTGCAAGACTTTCTATTCCTTTCATGATACCAACTGTAGAAATGGTGATGTGTCTCTGTCCAAGACCAAATGCACGTGTATGTGTCAGCAGCCTTACTGCTCGAATGGTCTCTGCATAATTTGCTAGTGGTTCACCCATCCCCATGAAGACAAGGTTGGTTACATGCTCTCCCCGTTCTTTGAGAACTGAGGCAAAGTGTAGTACTTGTGCAACGATCTCTTCGGCCTTTAGATTTCTCTCAAAACCCATTTGTCCCGTAGCGCAAAATGTGCAACCCATCTGACAGCCAACCTGAGTAGAGACGCAGATGGTTGATCTTGGATGACTGTTTGTCTTTGGTTTACGATACTGCATGAGGACTGTCTCGATTAGAGTTCCATCATCTAACTTGAGGAGAAGTTTTGTGGTCTGTCCATCCTCGCTTATGACGCGATGAATTTCGTTTGCAGAGCCGATTGTATATCCTGCAGAAGATAGCGCGTTTCTCATCTCTGCCGGAATCTGGTGCATAGCAGACATGTCCTTTGGAAACTCATGGTACAGCATGTGTAACAGCTGGTCTGCACGATAGCGCGGCTGTCCCATACTTGTTACAAGCTTGTCTACATCCTCTGGTAGCACACGATAAATGTCTGTCATGTAGCACATGCAACCTGATTTATTTGAAATAGCATCGTTACTGTCTTTGTAATTTCAGGCCAATTAGTGTTTTGTTGATTCAGTTTAGCATCTTTTTTCCATTCTGTTGATGGAATTGTTGATGGCAGGCACAATTCCATTCTTGAAAATGAATTTCCATTTTAATCCATGTCCTTTAGATAGAATCAACGATAGGATGTACCTTCAATTACGGCCGCGCATGGTATTCTATTCATTACACCGTGCTTTTTCATAATATTTGTATGATCCATGGAAAAATCAAGATTTGTTGAAATTGGAAATGGTCGGATATTTTACTATCAGTGTTAGAGTTGTTCAACAACATTCTTATCTACTGTATCATGACATGTTAATTTAACATGAAGTTTTTTGGAAAAAAGTTCAAGTGTGAACAATGTAAATCAGGGTTTTCAAAGCAGGAGGACCTGATAAGTCATGCTCGTCACGACCATCATCATGACATAGTCAAGTGTACAGAATGTGGAATGGAGTTTATTCATGAGGCAGATAGACTTCATCATTCAAGAAAGGAACACGCGGAAAAAATGGCACGACGTAGTCACAAGACAGAGCACAAGGACGATGGCGCATCATCATCGCCTCAGGACGAAGTTGATAGACATACAAGAAACTTTAGTGATAACTTTTGATTGCAGAATTTGCACCAAGGCAAATGACTCTGCTAGAAAAAGTTGAATTTCTTAAAGGCGGTTTGTAGACAAGTGCATTTCTAAAGACAATGTCAGTCCAAAAGCGTGACTAAATTTTTAAAAAAATACGGTAAGTATTTAAAACTAGGTAAGTAAAACATACTACAGTTGGATTCAAAGAACAAAAAAATGGTCCAGTGTGACGTTTCTGACATTTGGCATGTTCTTGGCAGAACTTGGTCTTTGGTAATTCTAAGAAATCTAAGTACAAATGAGACAATACGTTTCAATGAATTAAAGAGACTTGTTTCTGGAATAAGCAGCACAATATTATCAGATAGATTATCAGAATTGGAGGGACATGGTCTTGTGATTAAAAAAATTTACCGTGAGATACCAGTGAGAGTAGAATATAGCTTGACAAAACAAGCAAGAGAACTAGAAGAAATACTTGGAGATTTGAATCAATGGGCAAACAAATGGAAGCCAAAACAAAAAAAAGAGAGCTAGTTTTTTACTGCATATTTTTCTGGCAAGTCAATCAATATCAATTCAGTTTGTTTGATTGATCTGATTGCCAGTTTACGTTCACCTTCCACTTTTGCGACATCTCTTGTCTGCATAGTCATGTCATTGACCTTAACCTCGCCATCTATGACAAACACATAAGCTTTTCTCCCAGGTTGTATTTCATGTGAGATTTCAGCACCCTGAGTCAAACTTGAGACATAAAATGACACGTTTTGGTGCATAGTCAATGTGCCATTTACGCTTGAATCAATCGGCGATACAACTTGCAGCAACTTGTCCAGTCGCTGTTCTTTAGAGTATCCCTTTTGCTGCCACGACGGTGTGAGTTCTTTGGCATCTGGAATAACCCACATTTGTAAAAGATGCAATGGGTGCTCTTTTGAATGGTTGCGTTCTGAATGCATTATACCAGAACCTGCGGTCATTACCTGAATCTCACCTGGCCTGATTACCCCTTGGTTACCGTGACTGTCTTCATGTTCTAATTCTCCATCAATTACGTATGTTACAATCTCCATATCCCTATGGGGATGAAAATCAAATCCTCTTCCTGGTTGTATCGTATCATCGTTGAAGACACGAAGTGGTCCGTAGTTCATTTTCTTTGGGTCAAAATAGTCTGCAAATGAGAAATGGTAATATGTAGACAGCCAATCCATCTCGCTTTTGTGGTGTTCATTTGCCTTGATTGTTTGTATCATGATATACGATAGGCAGCCATCCATTTAAATCTGGTAGTAATTTACTACTTAGTAGCATAACAATACTATACCAAGTAATGCAAAAGTTACCACCTTACCATATAGATAGGTAATGGGAAAAAGACAACTTGACAGAAGGTGTTAAATTATAATTGATTCGTGACTATAATAATTTGAATTTAATCTTTAAAACCGGTCACATCATAACAAAAAACAAGTGTCAGAGATTACCTCCGAGCGATTACAGATTCTAGCCCAACTTAATCGGCTAAACAAATTATCGCTCCCTCTATGTTTATCATTTACAAATAACCATAGAGACATATTTTTTTAATTTAATCTGACTAAAATTGCAGTCTCGATATAGCTGTCAGTTTTGTTCAAGCGATTTCATGTCTATAACAAACCTATATCGAACATCACTATTGAGTACTCGTTTGTAGGCCTCATTGACTTGCTGAATAGGGACAAGTTCAATTTCACTTGTTATGTTATTCTTACTGCAAAAATCAAGCATCTCTTGAGTCTCTTTAATGCCTCCAATGAGAGACCCTGCAAGACTACGACGACCAGCAACTAGAGAAGGGGAGCCGATAGGTGTTTCTTTCTCTGGAATGCCAACCACAACCATTGTGCCATCAAGAGCAAGCAGATCTAGATATTGGTTCCAGTCAAGCTCGGCTGAGACCGTGTTGATCATTAGATCAAAATATCCTTTGAGTTTCTCAAAGGTTTTAGGATCAGAGGTGGCATAGAAATAATCTGCGCCCAATTTTTTGCCGTCCTCTTGTTTTTTAAGCGAATGGCTAAGCACAGTAACTTCGGCACCAAGCGCATGTGCAATTTTTACTCCCATGTGACCTATACCTCCAAGACCTATAATGGCAACTTTTTTTCCAGGACCTGCTTTCCAATGCACAAGAGGAGAATAAAGCGTGACACCTGCACACAAAAGCGGGGCTGTCTTATCTAGAGGAAGATTATTTGGAATTGAGAGTACATAGTTTTCATCTACCACTATTTTGTTTGAATATCCTCCCTGAGTGGAGGTACCATCTCTTTCAGTCCCATTGTAAGTTGTAGTCATTCCCTCCGTACAATACTGTTCAAGATTTTTACGACAAGGATCGCACTTGCGGCAAGAATTGACAAAACATCCGACCCCCACCTATCACCTGTCTTGTATCTGGT
>JBOGRA010000077.1:0-8156 GCA_050749325.1 Nitrosotalea sp.
GCCGAAGGAGGTGTTCCTCATTACAAATATGCAGAAAGCGCGATTAGGGCACTGAAGGCCATGCTGAGATTTACCCAGTGGTCACAGGCCCCTGAGGGCAAGGTGCAGCAATTCAAGGTAAACAAGAAAAAAGTGGAACAAATTTTTGCCAAGGTAAGATCAGATGGAAGAAAAAACCTGCTAGAAGAGGAAGGACAAGAAGTACTAAAAGCCTATGGCGTACCACTCCCAAAAAGCATTCTTGCCACCAAAGAAAAAGAAGCACTCTTTGCAGCAAAGAAAATTGGATATCCAGTTGTCATGAAGATTGCATCACCACAAATCATTCACAAGTCTGATGCTGGCGGCGTAAAGGTAGGGATGAAGACTGTCCAAGAAGTAAAGGCGGCCTTTAAGGCAATAATCAAGAACGCAAAAAAATATGACAAAAAGGCAATAATCAAAGGAGTCTTGGTCCAAGAAATGGTAAAGGGGGGAAAGGAAACAATTGTTGGCTCAAAACAAGAATCAGGATTTGGACCAGTCATGATGTTTGGAATGGGAGGAATATATGTTGAAGTTCTCAAAGATGTTACTTTTAGAATAACACCAACCACTAATTTTGAAGCAGATGAAATGGTATCGTCTATCAAAACAAACAAGCTATTACAGGGTGTAAGAGGAGAAAAGCCATCTGACGTACAAAAACTATCAGAATGCATTCAGAAAATTTCTCAGCTTGTGACTGATTTTGAGGAGATAAAAGAGCTTGATCTGAATCCAGTACTTGTATTTGAAAAGGGCAAGGGCTGTAAAGTGGTTGATGTAAGGATTGGCCTCTCTTAGGGCCATGCATCATGCTGGTTATAATATTTATATTACTTTGAGAGAGAATAGCAGATATGCCAATTAAGACAGGGGCCGAGTACATACAAAGTCTTAGGGGCAGAAAGATGAAGGTATATCTTTTTGGCGAGCTTGTAGAGGAACCTGTGGACCATCCAATGATTCGTCCATCAATTAATGCTGTAGCGGAGACTTTTGATCTAGCAGTGCAAGAAGGGGGGCTTGCAAGTACAAAATCATCACTTAGCGGTCAGCAAGTAAACAGGTTTCTGCATATAGTAGAGAGTGCAGACGATTTGGTAAACCAAAACAAGATGCAGAGAAAGTTGGGCCAACTTACAGGCACATGCTTCCAGAGATGTGTAGGAATGGACGCAATAAATTCATTATATTCTGTTACTTTTGAAATTGATGAAAAACACAAGACAGACTATCACAAAAGACTGGTAGAATTTATCAAGATGGCCCAAAAAGAAAATTATGTAATCGGTGGCGCCATGACAGATCCTAAAGGAGACAGGAGCAAGGCGCCATATGAACAAGAAGACCCAGATGTCTTTTTACATATCGTTGAAAAAAATGACAAAGGAATTATTGTAAAGGGTGCCAAGGCGCATCAAACCGGCTGCATTAATTCACACTGGATAATATTCATGCCAACAATGAGGCTGCAGGAAAATGATCGTGACTATGCAGTAGTTGGTGCCGTGCCAGCAGATGCACCAGGTATAACATACATTTACGGCAGGCAGTCGTGTGACACGCGAAGCATGGAAGAAGGCGACCTTGATTCCGGCAACTCCAAGTTTGCAGGCCAGGAGGCAATGATAATTTTTGATAATGTTTTTGTTCCGTGGGAACACGTCTTTATGAACGGAGAGTATGAATTTGCGTCAATGTTGGTAGAGAGATTCACTTGTTACCATAGAAGAAGCTATGTCTGCAAGACAGGCCTTGGAGATGTACTGATTGGGGCATCTGCAGCAATTGCTGATTATAATGGAATACCACATGTATCTCATATTAGAGACAAGCTAGTAGAGATGACTCATCTAAACGAGACGATATATGCAGCAGGTGTAGCTTCTTCATATCAGGCTCATCGTACAAAATCTGGTAACTGGATAAATGACGATATGCTTGCAAATGTATGCAAGCACAATGTCACAAGATTCCCGTATGAGATAGGAAGACTTGCACAAGACATTGCTGGCGGACTCATGGTCACGCTTCCATCTGAGAAAGACTTTAGAAATCCTACTACAGGTCCCATGCTGAAAAAGTACCTCAAGGGTAGAAAAGGCGTCGATGTTGAAAACAGAATGCGAATCTTAAGGTTGATAGAGAACATGACTCTGGGAAGAAATGCAGTCGGCTATCTTACAGAGTCCATGCATGGGGCAGGCTCGCCGCAGGCGCAAAGAATTAACATTGCAAGACAGATGCAACTAGAATACAAAAAGCAACTTGCCAAGAGCTTGGCAAATGTAAAGGAGGACGAAGAATCTGCGCCAGAACCGTCTGACTATTTCCAAAGAGTGTTTAAGATAAGCACCACAAAATAATAGAAAAATCTACTCTTTCTTTTCTTCTGGTTCTTGGTCTTTATTGTTGTCTGGTTTGGCATATTCTTTGTCAGCCAAGTTCCTCGTTTCAGCTGCAACACTTGAGTTATCAGAGTCTGAAGGTGGGTCTTTGCTAGAAAGAACACCAACCGTGTCTGGTTTGGATTTTCCAAATTGCTTTACAATCATGATCCCAACTATTACCGCTATTATGATGTAATTGATGGGTGGGGTAAGAATTCTTGTGACGTAACCTATCTGAGGAACCGTGTACACTACCTTTCCAATGTAATCTTTCTGTGTTATTGGAAAGTCAACCCCTGGTATGGAACCTGGATTTGCATCACCTTGTGTTCTAATTGTGAGTGGATTCTGGCTGAGTATCTCAGCAACTCGATGAACTATTACTTTGTCATGGGTAACTGGTACATTGAAAACAATAATGTCTCCTACCTTGATGTGATCAAAAGGAATATTTCCATTAACAACAATCACATCAAATATGTTTAGGTTTGGGATCATACTTCCGCTAGAAACCACATAAAATGGATTCTCAGTACCTAATGTAACCCTCAACCCTATCCATATTATTGCAATTCCTATGACTACAATTATGATGTCCTTTACAATGCCTGATGCAGCAGAATTTTTTTTCAATTATATTTTGTCCTTAAAACTCGTAAGATAAATCTTGCTTAACATTGTATTTCTACTTTAGTTTATTACCGCAACTTTCACAGAATTTCGAGTCTGGAATATTGCTATTTCCGCACTTGTTGCACTTGGAATCATCGGCTGTTACCTGTCCACCAAGAAGAACAACCTCACCTATCTTTCTAACTTCCTCCCACTTTATTGTAACATTTGTGCCATCGTTTTTTGTTATAACAAGAACTATTCTAGATTGTCCTGGTTGGATGCCGATCTCTTTTACGATTCCGACCATTCTTGCATCTGAATCATATACTACAAGCCCTGCAATTGAATTAAACGTCTTCACTACTGAATCAGTAGTTGTTTGGAATGATTGCTGTGAAGCAGAATTCGCTGGAGGCAAGTATGTATCTTGAGCAGCCAACTCTGGTTTTGCCGCCCCCACTTCTGCTTTTTCGTCTGGCTTGCTAAAGTTTCTGTATTCTGCAAGAATTGATCCACAAGTGGTGCATATGTATTGCCCTTTCTCCAAAAGAATTAGGTTCTCTGCCACCACCTCGTTTGGTGTTTCATAATCAATCTTGGGACCACCTTCGTATTCTTTCTCGCAAGTGTTGCAATAATACTTTGTAATCTTTTCAGAATCTAGGCGGCCTACTGGTGCCAAGAACAGATCCGGTCCACCAAGACTCCCTTTTCTTTGTTGATCATCGTTGACATTTGCCATGATATATCCTCCAGACCCTCTGAGTTTTTTCAAGCGCAATTCGTTGCTCATGACCTTAGTCTACCCAAAAGTCATTTAAGTATGTATATCACATTGATTGGTCAAATCTCTAATACGTATAGACATAACAGATTATACAATTTTAAAAAATAACGCGCTTTTTTTCAATAATTTGGAAAGAGTTAATAGAGCCAGATTGGAAAGTTAAACAAAAATAATGACGGAAATTAATAACAATCTTCTCTGTCATTTCCATAAAAAAGATGATGAATATATTTGACAAAATTTGAAGAATTAGGGATAAAGAATCCGATACTGACAGCGCTAAGTGAGATACAATTTCATGAAGCATTTCCAATTCAGGCGGCTTCCATACCTGTATTGTTATCAGGCCAAGATGTTATAGGGCAGGCACATACTGGAACAGGAAAGACTGCTGCATTTTCGCTACCAATTATCCAAACCATTGTTCCAAAAGGTGGAATACAGGCATTGATACTTGCGCCAACAAGAGAACTTGCAGTACAGATAACAGGAGAAATTCAAAGATTTTCAAAGCACTCCCATGTCAGATACGTAACTATCTATGGTGGCCAAAGCATCAATGTACAGTTCAATGAGCTAGAAAGGGGAGTTGAAATTGTCGTTGCAACCCCTGGCAGACTAATAGATCACATAAAACGCGGTTCAGTCAAGCTAAAAAATGTCAAGTTTGTTGTGTTAGATGAAGCTGATACCATGCTTGACATGGGATTCATTGATGATATCAGGTTCATTTTGGACCTTGTTCCAAAAGATCACCTGACAGCATTATTCTCTGCAACAATGCCGCCGGAAATACTCATGTTGGCAGAAAAACACATGCGAAATCCACAGAAAATCTTTATTGATGCTGATGACCTCAGCGGTGAGGGGATAGATCAGGCCTTCCTAGTAATAAGGGATAGAGAGAAAATGGATTTCCTCTTAAAGTTTATCAAAGAAAATACCACTGGTCAGACCATCGTCTTTTGTTCTACAAAGGAAAGGACAAGAAGAGTTGCACACGATCTTGAAAAAGAAAGATTCAACGTTGTATCAATCCAGGGTGACATGTCACAGTTTAGACGAGACAAGGCCATGTACATGTTCAGAAAAGGAAAGGCGGATATTCTTGTTGCAACTGATGTGGCGGCAAGAGGAATCGACGTTCCAGAGGTAGCGTTGGTCGTAAACTATGATGTGCCAAGTCATGATCTAGTTTATTTCCACAGAATAGGAAGGACTGCAAGGGCTGGAGCAAAGGGCAAGGCAATAACTCTGGTATCATATTCTTCAATTGGTGATTTTAAGGCAATATCGAGCCAAACCAAGGTATCCATGCGAGATCTAAACAAGGAGCTTGGGATTGTGGTAAATATTCCCGATCCATTGAAGCGAGAAGTAAGTCACAGGCGAGGTTCTGGCAGATATGAAAACCGAGGAAGAAAATACGAAGGAAGACATGAAAGAAACGATGGAAGGCGAAGATATGGCGATAGGAATTATTACGGCTTGAGAAGCCGATGGTAAAAATCGTTCAATATATTTAGGGAATCATCCTTTGATAGGGTATGGATAAAGCAAAACCTGTTAACGAAAAAAACTGGGAAACCGAGGTAATTCATTCTCAGGTTCCTGTATTTGTAGATTTTTGGGCTGAATGGTGTGGCCCATGCAGAATGGTAGGTCCTGTTGTTGAGGAACTTGCAGGTGAATATGCGGGAAAGGTTAGCTTTGTGAAAGTAAACGTTGACGAAAGCAACGAACTTGCATCAAAGTATAACGTGTTTAGCATTCCAACACTGGCTCTTTTCAACAAGGGTCAGATTATTGCACAACAGGTGGGCGCCGCATCAAAGTCGTCTTATAAGAACATGATAGACAAGGCTCTTGAAAAAGCCTAGAGACAAAAATCTTCACCTATATTTTTAATCTAAAATAATTAATACAGGTCAGAGTGAACAATTCACATGTCGTTTGGTGAGGTAGATACTCTTACTCTATTATTTGATAAACTGCAAAATCTACTCAACGATACTCAAGGGTATTATGAATCATTTCTTGATACTAATGGCCTGTACAAGCAAGGAAAATTGTCTGAAAAGGAATTTTTCCAAAAACTGGGTGATTATGTTGTTGCATACTCGGCTCTGGAATTTCTTTCTATCAAAGTGATCTTTGAACTAAAAAAGGCACTTGACAAAATTGCTGGGGGACATGCCTTGGGTGGACAAAGTGGTGGTACAATGCCAAGCGGAATGAGCTCTGGAGGACAGCAGGCATCTCATGTGACAGCTGCTACCTTGCCAGGTGCTGGCGGTCCACCGTCTGTCATCTCTGCGGCAACGGCTTTTTCAACACCTGGAGTATTGCCTCCGCCAGATCCGTCTCTTTTACCGAAAAAAACTTCAGTGGGACCAACATGCAGTTCTTGTGGTTCACAAGTGAAAGCAACATCAAAGTTTTGCACCAAGTGCGGAAGTAAAATTTAGTAAAACAAAAAACTAGTCCTGATTTGTGCCACACTCTGTACAAAATCTGGCATTTGTCGAAAGTTTTGTACCACATTCAGAACAGAATTTTAAACTTGAGCCTGTCTCCGTACTCACACTTCCATATAGATCACTACTGATGGTCTTTACAGCTCCTGTTGGAACAAACTTGTCGTCATCTACTATGGGGACTGGTGCAAAGTCTCTCTCTTCGACAAAAACCATAATTCTTGGCACCTGCTGTCCTGGATTCTTGAGGTCTGGGACCATATCGCCAAGCCAAGATGCAAATCTCATTAGAGTCATTTCTGGTGTGGAAAATGTCAGGGTGTGATTTGACATGTAATCCTCGGCCGCTGATTTTCCATTAAATACTTTCATCATTATGACTATTTGTAATGGATGTATATTGTTTTTTATGTGACAGCCTTTTGGGCACTCCCTATTTAGCTGTGACAGATATTCAATTACAAAAGTAACCGATATCTCCAAAACAGCTAACGTCTACTGTGGCGTCGTATGTGGTAGAGCCTGCCGCTTGTGTTACGTCGCTGAGTTGGTGGTATTGGTGATAATGTTTTCAGATGGATTAAAGGTAAACATGCATATGGGACCGGACTCGAACTAGCCAGAGAATTTGTTATATGTTAGCTTGTTTGAAAAAAACATAATTGATCTAATATAAAGTTGTCCGGGAATGAAACTATGGTAATACAAGTTCACAATGCACCTGATGGTATTGATGCAATAGTTGTAGATGACAATAAAGACCTTTTAGACGTCTTTGTGGAATTGCTACAATTCCATGGAATTAATGTAATAGGTAGTGGCTTTAACGGGAAAGACGCAGTTAAATTATATCAGAAACTTCATCCAAATGCTGTTTTTATGGATGCCATAATGCCTGAATATGACGGCTTTTACGGGCTTGAAAAGATCAGAGAATATGATCCTGATGCAACAGTATTTTTAGTAACTGGTTCTGCCAACATTGAGAAAAAACTAGACAGCTGTCATGCAACAGCAATTCTTGAAAAACCAATCGATATGAGTAAAATCATGAACACGATAAACAGATTCTGTGCACATTAGGACCCAATGAATTATGGTTGTAGTGCTTGAAAGTAAAGAGCCTTGTTTTTCATCTTTTTTTACTTTTTCGTTTCTAACTTGATGGTAAAGTCAAATCCTTTTGATGTATGTTAGGTGTTTCTATAGGCAGGTGATACAGACATTGACAGGCTTCAAAATCATTGGATTCGAACTTGGAAAACCCAATTATATGCCTGTGAAAATTTAAACCCTCCATAATGTAATTGCCAGAAGGGTAATGGCAGATACTACTATGGTACCAGATGTAATTATTACAATCTTTATACTTTTTTCCACGTATACACTACTTTCTTCAACAATAAATTTGTGAATGAACATTGTTACTCTAGTTTGCTATCAGACATCTCAGTTAATAGATACATGTCTAGAGATAAATGATAGATCTGACTATTCAAATCAACACCTTGTTGAACGAATGTACGTTTCTGGTCTTACTACGTTAGATTGTTTGTACTAATGGGATAGTTGTTGCAAGATTTAGCCTATTCCTAAAGGGAATTTAGGGTAGTTGTAAAAATCAAACAAATTCCATTGCATATGCCTGCCAGTCTTCTTCAACAATACTGGCATGGTACGAGTTTTCCTTTTTTATTGATAGAGTAAAAATAAGGTTTTCGTTTATCACAAAAGCTAAATACCATGTGCTCGTCTATGAGTCAGCAATTCTTCCTCACTTGATACCACATATCCACACATCTCACATCTTAGAAATCCCAAGTCTTCAATTTGCACTTCCTTGGCCAATAAAAGGTTCGTAGA
>JBOGRA010000078.1:0-8043 GCA_050749325.1 Nitrosotalea sp.
ATCTACATTAGCTCCTGTATTGGTGATTACAGCTGCACAGTCCGATCCGACGTTTAGTAACTACAACGATGTAAAGACTCTATTTGGGGTTGTTGTTAATGAAACAATATGTAAATGCTGGGAGACGGAAAAACCAGGTAACTATACTAAACTGTCAGACATGATGGACTCACTTCGTGATTTTCATTTGAAAGGAAAAGAACCTAATAGCACCACTCACGGTGTGCCATTGAGCGGCAAACACTTTGAAATAGAATTGACTACAAACAGTGAAGGCTATTTGTGGAAATTACTTGTAGCCAAGTAATTACTCTATACTTGGGTCCATTAAGCTTGACGCGCTCACTTAATCTATGGAAATTTCAACTTGGTGTTAGAATTGCTTGAATATCTATGGCTAATACCACTTGGTTTTGCTGCTGGTATAATAGGATCAATGATTGGCCTTGGCGGTGGATTTGTTATTGTACCTGCATTGACTTTTGCTGGGTTTTCGCCTACTCTTGCAGCAAGCGATAGTCTCTTTGCTGCATTTTGTAACGCTGTGGCATCCACGCTATCTTATGCTAGACAAAAGCGGATTGTGTATTCTCTAGGGTTAAAACTGGCATTACTTTCCATTCCGGGAACAGTACTTGGAGCATACCTCTCAGATGAAATATCTGCCTCTACATTCAAGATACTATTTGGTATAGTGCTGATTGCTTCAAGTGTTTACATTTACTCTAGAAGAAAGATGGAGTCTAAAGAATATAATCTTTCAAAACAGATTATGATACTTGCAATAGGTGCTAGCTTCTCTGCCGGTATAATTTCAAGTCTGTTTGGAATTGGGGGAGGCACTGTCTTTGTTCCTCTC
This sequence comes from Nitrosotalea sp., assembly GCA_050749325.1. Classification (GTDB taxonomy): domain Archaea; phylum Thermoproteota; class Nitrososphaeria; order Nitrososphaerales; family Nitrosopumilaceae; genus Nitrosotalea. Next base: position 860 of record JBOGRA010000078.1, read on the forward strand.
ATGGTTGTCGCAATAGGATTATCTATGAAACTAGCTGCACCTACATCGCAATTCATATTGATGTTTGCAGCCGCATCAGGAATGATTGTCCATTCTCTGTTGGGTCATCCTGACTATGTTCAGGCTGGTTTGTTGTCAGTAGGAGCATTTGCTGGAGGAATTGTGGGAAGCAAAATATCATTAAGAGTAGACGAAAGAAAACTCAAGATCTTCGTCACACTTGTGCTTGCCATTACATCAATCAAGCTCTTCATGGATGCTTTTAATACTCAAGTTAAAATTCCATGATGGGACCATAAAAAAATAAATACTGAAATGTTTCTCAGTTATTTTCTCGTGGGAGGTTCCTTTTTAATCTGGTAGAGATTTCTTTTAGATACAAGAACAAGCTCCCCGTTGTCTTTTGTACCTTCAAAATCAATTGATAATAAACCAAATTCATCGTTAAGATCACGCTTGTCAGATATCTTGTATTTTATTCTCAATTTCTCATCTGTGTGGAGGGGCTTGAGAAATCTAGTTTGTCTACTGTTCCAAGCTGGATCTCCATCTATGCCGTAAAAAATCAAAAGATTACCATATATTTCTTCAAGCCTTGTAAATTCACCTTCTATTCTTGCTAGTATTGCCCTGCCGGAAACCATTTTGTTATGTTGATGTGAAAGTTCTTCTTTTTCATAAATTATGTTTTTTATTCCTGAAAAGGAAAGATACATGTCAAGATCATGAGAAGAAATCTTGCACTCTGCAAAAAACTCGTCTCCAACTTCAAGCTCGGAGAACTTTTTCATCAGGATCTTGTTTCGTCTGGATAGTAAATCACTTCTGAGTTTGTAATCGCTTTTCCAGATCCGAAGAAATTCACCGCATTTAGGATTTTTGCATTGTCTGATTCTATTCCATCCACGCTTCCGGGAAGAATCAACTGTATTCTGATTTTTGACTTGAGAACATCGCTTAGTTCTTGATTGACTGTTGTAACAAAGGGTCTCAAAGCTCCTCTAAATACTTCTACTTTTGCTCGGTCTTTGCCTGTTATCTTGCCACCAGAGGGCATGTCTGGACCAATCATTATGATGTTGCCCTCTTTTTCCTTGAAAAGAGGCGGGTTTTTTCCTCCCCCCGGAACAAATCTGTTAAGGGATTCTTGGATGACAAGGGCAGGTGTGTTTATGAATTTGTCTACTAGTCCATCCCATTGCTGTCTTGATAACTCTGTAATCTTTGGAACTTGGGGCAATTTTCCAGTTACGTAAATCACTACATTGATCGGTCCTACTTTTTCTGTGGCAGTATTTAGCATTCTTTTCATGTTTTCTTGGCTGTTGATATCCATAACATGTGAATGGAACTTGGATAGTCGTTCTTCAGCTTGTTTGATGCTGGTCTTTGAAATCAAAATTACAGTTTTTCCTCCATTATTTTCAATATTTTGTGCAAGGTATTCGATTCTTGATACATCTGACTCTTCTGTAGCATCTACTACGAACAAAATCACTTTTGAGTTATAATCTGGTTTGGTGTATGGTATTGAGCAGGCTATGTGGGGTTTAACAGGATAGAATACTCTATCGCCTGGAATTACTTTGCCATTTAGGATCTTTGATATGTTTTCGTCACATAGCATAAGAACAGTTTCAGCGACTTGTTGTTGTGACAAGAACTGTTCATCTGCAATCATCTTGCTAGTGTTATTTTGAATCTTTTCTGCAATCTGTTGTATCTTGGTCAAAAGCGAAGCAATAGTATTGTCAAGTTTTTGAATTTCTGACTCTGATTCTATTGATTTTGTCTTTGCTAGTTTGGATGCTGCCTGTCTCACTCCATTTTTTACCGTGGTCTCATCTTCACCTAATAGTGGAAGGATGTCATTATTGACCGTCTCTACTTCCTGCGGGGTTAGGTTTTCAAAACCACTGACTCGCATGAATTCTGCAGCTGCTTTTGGATAAACCGTTTTGTATATTCTGTCAGAGTGAACCGGTCCCGGATTTGTAGCAATTGATATTATTCCTTTATCTGTAAGCTCCCACGACATTGCTTCTGCAAGTCTATTCTTTGCTCCTTGAGAAGCTGTATATGGACTTCTGAACCTATACGGTCTTTGTTCAAACGGGCGTTCCTCAGTGAAGAAAGTGGATATTGTTATAATCTTACATCCTGATTTCATGGATTTGATTGCCTGGGCTGAAGTCCAGAGTGTACCTGTGAGATGAATACCAACAGTACTCTTGAAATCGCTCATTGGGGAATTGACAAAGCATGTTACTGGGCCCGAAACTCCTGCGTTATTTACTAAAATGTCTACAGTTCCATGAGATTTCCTCAATTCTTCGAACATTTGAGAAACTCCAACCTCATCGCTGACATCTACTCCTGGGAAAATTTTCACAAACGCACCACTTTTGACTTTATCAATTATTGGTTGTAGTTCTTTGGCAGCTTCTTCAAGTGGTTCCTTCCTTCTTCCTAAAATGACTATGTTTGCACCATTTTCGGCAAATTTGATCGCTATTGCTTTTCCAATTCCAGTTCCACTACCAGTGATAACCACGAGTTTATCTTGGAACCTTAGCATTACCAAAATTTGACATGTTTTGGACTATTTATTAGATTGTGCCACGCGCTCGTCATGGTACACTAATATTTAGTAGTGTAGTATTTTTTGACCCACAAACAGAGTACGAATCTACTTATTTTTGAAATCTCAAATCCTATTTGTTAAAACGTATTATTCTTACCCACTGTATTTGAGAAAACTATCCCGATATGTAGAAAGACCCTCCTACCATATGTCATGCGCTAGAAAAGACAGGTAACACCCTATGATATCTTCGTATACATCCAGATCTTGCCATTTTCTGGCTTCTTGGGGGATTTTACAAAATCAAAATGTTCGTATAGTTTAGTTTTTTCCACGTTAGTTTGTAGAACCATATACCTACAGGCTACTTGTTCTCCCGTGTCTTGGGCTAAACCAAAACAAAACCTGCAAATCTCCTTGGCTATTCCTTTTTTCCGATACTCTTTGTCAACTCCCAGTTGGCCTAGAAGCATGGCAGGGTATCTTATTGGAGTAGCTTCCGATACCTTTTCACTTTTATCTAGTTGTTCAACACTTATTGCAAACATGGACACGGCAAAATATGCTACAATTTTGCCTTCATACTTGACCACTCGGACTGTGCTTAACCTGCTTTGGTGGTAAGGCCGCGCTTTTATCTTGGCAAACTCATCTACTTTCAATGGATCAGTACCATCAATCTCTGTAAAATCAAGCCTTGAAAGATCGTGTTGTGAGCTTAGAAAATCATAGTATAGATTCATGGGATAGTAGTTTAAAATGAACTATAGATAAAAGAGCTATTGTTTGCAGTGAGCTTTGTAATATTTGCGTGTGTCTTCTAGAAACACCTTACGCTCTGGAGTTAGTTCTGTCGAATCATATTTCAAAAAGGCTTTCGCATCTTTACCCTTTAGTTTTAGAATGTCCTCTGTCAACTATCTCACTCATAATTAACATATATGGAATATCTAAAAAATGTTTCTAAGGCGTATTTACACGCTAGAGACACCACGTCTATGGTTCAATATGCCATCATGATAAAAATTTTGGGATTAAATTAAGAGGATCGGTACCCACATCATGCCCCAAGTATTTACCAACAGGTTGTCATGTGATATCCCATTGGCCTTGAGGGTTCGGCGTACCGATGTTATGTATAACACATTAGTGTCTATTAATGCTCTACCACGTCATCCCAAGCCAATGCGTCATAACCAAGATTTGAAGCGTATAGAACTTAGTAGTGTAGTATTTTTTGACCCACAAACAACCTAATCATTTCAAAATAAAGGCTGATACTCGAAAAATATGAACGCGTCTTGGTCAATCCTCAATACGATATTCAGTCATATCACCAGATCTTTTTTCACAGATTTTGTCTGTATGCTAATTGACTATTAATACGTAAAAATAGATCTACAATAATTGATTATAAGCAAAAGAAAAATGCGGAAGGCATTTTAAGTAATGAACGTGAATAATTAATTAGATTTGAATTCAGATCTGTTACCTAAAGAAAAATGGATCTTGGCGATAATAAATGCAGTTCCCTATGTTCATGGTGATACTCGAATGCAAAAATATGCCCTTCTAGTGGGTAAACAAATTCTTGAGGGGCAAGAATTTTTCAATGATTGGAAGGCAGATAATTATGGGGGGTATAGTACTAGTGTGGCGATATGCGTAAGTAAACTTGCAAAAGAGGACTACATCGAATCTAGAGAATTTACATATGATCATGATAAGAAAGTTAACCGCTATACAATAACCGAAAAAGGAAGTAAGGCAATACACGATTTTCTAAAAACATATTCGGAAATTTTTGAGAGAATCAAGCAGATACTTGCATATTATCACCCTAAAAAACTCCTAGAACTACTAGATAATGTATATGCTCTCTATCCAGATCTCACCGTCAAAAGCAAGATAAAAGCTGACGTGAATAGATCAATTGTGGCAAACAATTCATACTTGAGCCCAGAATTTGAAATTGTAACAGATAATGTAGTATACGCGCACACATCATCCCCGCCAGCCAATGAGCATGTATTTGGTGATGATTATTTCCGAGAAAAACTCGCAAAGTCACTTGGTCTAAAACACGTTCCGAAACTTGATCCCAAATCTTTTGATAGATTAACTGGCATTATATCTTCAAAGATAAAAACAGAAGATTTTGACTCTGTGGAATTAGTAAAGACAGTTAGAGGCTGTTAAATTGAAGAAGGCGTATCTGGACGCCAATATTTTGCTATCCAAGGCAGCAGGACCGCAAAGAGAGCCAACCCAATACCCTTTGGCAGATAGAGTTTTTCAAGAAATAAAAGGGGGCGATTATCATGCAGTCATTTCATCGCTTACATTAATGGAAGTATTAGCCGTATTGCGAACCCAGAAAGGTAGAGAAATGCAAAATCTCACAAATTTAACCCACGAAAAACAAATAGAATTTGTTATTGCTGAAAGTAAATCAATGTATGACCGCATTCTGTTTGAATTGTAATGCGAATTTATGATTTAATAGACATCGTTCAAGAGCAATACGAAAAACATAACTTTCATGCGTTCTTCGATAAATCATGGATACAATCGATAAAGGTAATAGAGGCCTGTGTATTGTGTGTAGAAAAACAAAGGACAACATTTCTAAACCTCATGTGAAAGAACTGGACAATAGAGTTGTGTCTGTTTGTAGAGATTGTCATGATGTAATAGAATGGTGGCGTAGAGAATTAGAAATAATGAAAAAAGACAAACCATGACATTAAAACCCCTCTTAGATAATTCCTAACATGACCGAGTGGGAAACAATCTTTTCAGAAGCCTTTGATTTTGTAAAAAAAGACATCATGCAATATAATAATCGTGCAGATCCTGAAGAAATGTCACCTGTTGAAAAAGCCCTAGTACTGGGAATAAATAATCTCCCATTACCTGTTGAAATAGTCGACGTAGAAGTAGATACTCAGGCATATCCACATCTCAAGAATAACATCTGTCAACTTGTAAGATACAATACATCTAGGATTGGTGAAAATAAAGTAAAGTATTGTGGAAAAATACCTGCAACAAAAGACGCAATATCAGCTGTAATGATTGAAAACTTCGGAATCCCAAGTAAAGAATCTATGTTCATGGCAGAAGATCTCACAGAAAATTTCGAATACACTGGATTTTCATTTGATGATGGTTCACATATTCAATTTACTAGATATGATATACGAAATAATACAACCGAATTTTTTAGAGATTTGCGTTTTCTTTTCTATTCTTCTCTAAACGAGCATATCATAAATAAGTTCATGGTAAAAGAAGAGATTGATTTTAACAAACTATACCAATTAAAAAATGATCCAATACTCATTCCTAACGAATTTCTAAAACCAGACTCAAGATCAGGACATCTTACGTTAGAATGTTTACAATCCATGGTATCTGGCATTCAATTAATACCAGAAGTTCCAAATCCTATAAAGGTAGAGTTTCAGCGAGCAAAGGATTTGTTCATATTTTCTTATTTCAGGTACGAGTTTGCTACGCTATCAGACCGCTCTGCACTCTTTGCTTTTGAAGTTGCAATGAGACAACGCTATTTACAATCATTAAAAGGAAAAGCAGTAATTACTTGCGATGATCAAATTGTACGTGAAATGATGGAACCATCATATTCCCAGTTAGCTAAGTTCATCAATCAAACGAAGAAAAGTAAAAAATCAAATAATGTGATGGTGAATGGTGAAAAATTTCCAATGAATACTACTGAATTAATTAATTGGTTAGGTAAAAATGGAATTCCAAAATGGAAACTCCGATCCTATGACATGGTAAGAAAGCTTAGAAATAGTTTGGCACATCCAGAACATGCGTCTATTTTTCTGCCGTCTAATGGCATGTTATTGAGAATCGCATACGATATTAATGAATTATTTGCTTCTAAAAAAGAATAAATGATTTATTCAAATAAAAATTTCTTTGTTTCCTTACGCAGTTTACCCTCATTGAAAACTTGATCCAGCATTGCAATTACTCCTACAAATAAAATTCCTGCACCTTGTAGCGAAGTACGGGATCATACGAGTAATTCATGCCCTAAATGGAACTTTATGATTAAAGTTACTCTTTATTTTTTCAATCAGTAACCTTGCTGTTTGTTCCCGTAATCTAATGTGATAGTTCTCAGTCACGATAAAATCCGACTTGGACAACCTATTCTCATCTAGTAATTGTATCACAGAATAGTCGATAATCCATCGGGATAGTTCCTGAAAGTCGTAAACAAGAGGTGTTTTACTGTGTACAACCTAGTGCAAAAAGCCAATCGCGGGGTCAAAACCCACTGAATTTAGCGCTTTTCTGACTAGGGATTACAATATCGCGTAACCATAATTTAGGAGTGCATTGATTTCGTCTGACGCATTGGTATTCCACGAGTTTGATTTGTTAATCTGATCTCTTATCATTATCTTAGTTTATTATAAAGACTACAATACGTAGTGTTAGATTACAAGCATTATGCTTACAATTTTTGGTCTAGCCTAGCATCACAATACTGTCGAGTCACATTCCAAGCAGGGTTTTCTGGTATTTTTGAGGAAGATGTCTAAAAAGGGATTCTATG
>JBOGRA010000079.1:0-7916 GCA_050749325.1 Nitrosotalea sp.
AAACCCATCTGGCCCTACCTTGATGTCAGTCATGCACCCAAATCCCGTACCAAACATTATTTCATCCATGGAATCATTAACATCTGCAACATCATCTTACAGCTGGGGAGACTGGAACACAAAGCCATCCCTGTTTGGATTTAGTTCAAACTTGTAGAGGTTACCGTTGTTACAATCTCCTACAAGGACACTGTTTTTGTAACTTGGAAGTTTATCAGAATTTACAAAAGATATTGCGGTTGGTGCAACTGGCTTTTCCCATGTAAATTGTGGATCATGATATACGTAATTTTGATAATGAGGAATCTCTGCTAGTTGTGTTTTGTTTGCAGGTCCCATCAGTATATCCCAGCCGCTGTTAAAGTTTTTAGGTATGACATTGATCTCATCACCATAGTCTGGGCCATTTTCCGTATCCCAGAGCTTTCCTGTGATAGGATCAACTGTGAGGCCAAAACTGTTTCGTATTCCTATAGCGTAATATGATCCAGGTGGAACAATTTGCAATATTACTCCCGTATCATCTGGCGCCCCAGTAGCGTTATTCTCAAGTACTCCTGCCTCGTTCTCTTCAGACCTGCCATTGTCACCTACGACTAGATAAGTTGAGCCATTGAGGTCAGTAGCCATTATACCACCAATGTGATAAATTTCAAAATGCGGCATGAGCTTTACAAGAGTCTTGTTCACCAGTTTTTGCCCATCCCAGTCATAGCTATAAACTCTGTTCCCAAGTGTTGGGCCTCCACTGTAAGAAGACTCGGTAAAATACAGATAGACTTTGCTGCCAACCACGTCTATACCAAGCATCCCTTGGTCATCGGCACTTGTAACATTCTCCTTTAACACAGGTGTACCTTGAAAGACACCATTCCAGATTATGTGCACTTCTCCTGATGTTTTTTCTAGTACCAAAATGTCATTTCCAATAAATGCCATCGTAGTAGGACTGCAACATATACCTGTGACATATTTTTGCACGACCAGATCACTGTCTTTTATTGAAGGGTCTGCATATGCAGGTAGGGCAAACACCAAAGGCATCAAAAGAATCATCAAATATACTTTCAATAGTTTACAATCAAGACTACAAACGACAAAGTATCTAAGGTTACTTGTGCCATTATTGTGCGACTTTATTATTTTGTCAAAAGATTGTCTCGATGACAGTCAGAGACTTGGGTCATGCAGATGGTGTATAGTTTTTGTCATTTATCGCATTTCCATAAATCGGTGAACGGTACAAAATATTTCCATAACGCGTCTACCAATGATTTATCAATGTACCGCACTATTCACACATATGCCAAGAAAAGAATACAAAACCATTACCGTAAAAACCGAGTCCTTTGAGCAATTCAAAAGGGCCGTTAGAGAGGCAAAGAAGAAAGACAAGTCAGTTGACAACAGCATGTTCCTAAGTTTGCTCATAAGTCAGCACCAGAGATCCAAAAAGCCATGACAGAAGAACAAAGAAAACTAACCCTTGAAGAGATGTGGGAAGATATTGGTAGAATCCTTATTCCGTTGGGCCAGATGCCAGACAAGGCAAGCATGGACGAAAAACAGGTACAAGAATTTCATTCTAATCTAACTGTAGATGACAGAATATTCAAAGATCTTGTGCAGGTTGCAATTTTTAAAAAAGAGATCAACACGATAGAAAACGAGAAGAAATAGATTCTGCTTTTTGTTCCATTACATCAATTCCTGCAATGCGTGACAAATTTAATGCGACCAATTGTAATTGCATCATGGAAAAATATTTTCTTTGCCAAAATGTAGAATACATTTAATCTCTTCTAAGTGCCACTAGTGGAGATAATCTTGACGCTTTCCAGGCAGGATATATTCCTGCTATTATACTTAGAGTTAGCGACAAGACCCAAACCTTGATCAAATCAGCTGGTAGAAATATTGGCGGTATATGCGAGGGCGCCCCTCCAGTAGGCGATGGAACCACCATAATCGTACTAAGAAGATACCCTGCCCCCATTCCTATTGCCACACCAATGCTTGCACCTATTACCCCAATCAAGGCCGCTTCAACCAAGAAAAGGTAAAGAATTGTTGTGTTTTGTGCGCCTATTGCCTTCATTGTCCCAATCTCTTTTATCCTTTCATTAACAGAATTGTACAACGTGGTTACAATCCCAACAGCACCAACCACTAGTGCAATTAAGCCAACCATCAGGATAAATGCGTTATTTCCGCTTGCTGCCTGCTCCCGTATTGCCATGATAGCTTTTGGTGTGTTTATTCCAAGAGTTGCACCATATTGATTGGTGATCTCCTTTTGTACAGTATCAACATAATCAGGTGATGTTGCCATTACGTACAGGGAATCATACTTGTTTGACTTGTGCAACAGTTGATTTGCGGCATCTGGATTTATGAAAATTGAATTGTCAGTATACGAATCTCCAGTAGGTTTGATAATTGCTCTGACAATGAAATTCCTTACTTCTTGCTCCTGTTTTCCTGTAGGATCTGCGTATGTGTATGTCATCTTTACTGTCCGGCCCAAAGTCACAAAAGGTGTTGTTGCTCCTGGAGGATTTGCCACAGTGTCTCCAACGATTACTGCTGAACGGTCAACTGGGTTTATGACAGAGCCGTCTACAAATTGTAAGTTAGGTACTTTGACCTGCAATTTTGTAGACTCCATGCCAACAACTGTCACATGTTGTGTATTTCCTTCGGTGTCCATTTCTACTGAACCTTGGTACTTTGGTATGACATCCTCTACAAACGGAAGTGACTTGATTCTGTTAACTATAACATCATTTATGATAAGTGATGCAGATGAACTGCTGGAATGATACGAGTGCTGACCTGAGCTGACAAAGACGAGATTTGCTGCAAGCGTGTTGAACTGTTGCTCTAGAAATTCGGCCTGTCCTGCACTGAGTCCATTTAACACGACTACTAGGCTGCTCCCAAGAACTACCATCAACACAGTTAGAACTGTTCTAGCTTTTCTGTCAATTAGCGCCTCAAAGGACAGAGAAAAGATATCTGGTATTTGCATGGTTTGCTCTTCTTACCGTTGGCTTTTGCCAGAGGGTAAAAACGTATGAGAAGACATATCGCTAGATAGTACGCATATAATTTTACTGTAACCGGTATTACTCATGACCATTGATAGACCCTATCATGTAAAGCGCCAGAATCACAATTAAATCTAGTACATTTACCGAACTGTGCAAGAATTTAGCGGGATTTTTCAGCAATATATTGCAAGCATTTCATGAACTGTTTCACTGCAAGACTGGGATATTGTATTTGTCAGATTCTAGTTTAGGACTACTTTTTTTCTCCACCCAGACACAAAGAGAGCTATTCCACTTACAATTACTGCCATTCCGGCATATACCATAATGTGACCTACAGTTTGCGCTAGAGTTTCATTGCAGTGACAACTAGGTGGCTTGCCTGATATCTGGGCAGGACAATGGCAAACAACATTTGAGTATGAACCATGGCCCAGCACTGACATCAACAGTCCCATAACAACAAGTATTGCCCCAAGAGTTTTCATCCATATAACATGGTACACCATCATTTAAAAAATTGAGGTATCAAGATTTTAACACCAGACTGCAATCAAATCTTCTAGTCTGAAGACTGATCCAGTAAAGGTGGGTTATCGGACTGGATTTTCCTGCACAGTATCATGAACAGCACATCCATCATCAGCGACAAATGAGGGTTGTCCACAACTTGGTTTGTCTTTTCCCCTACTATTACTGCGTTGGACAGTATGTCAATTTCAACAATTTCTAGCCCTCTTGCCATGCCTATAATACTCAATTTTAAAATAAAACAATTGTTGAACGGTGTTAGTGCACATTGTTCTTGAACAATGGGTAGCAATTCTTTATAGGCCAACAAGCGTAGATCTGGCACCATGATTACAGTAGCTGATGAGGAATCATTTGAGGAAGTATGGGTTTCTAGCAACTATACGACTGTATTTTGCACAGAAGAAGAAAAGCAAAGATATCTGCGCTTTTTGCAATCAAAAAAAGAGATACCGTATGGCATGAGCATTGTCATTATCAGGCGAAAACTTGACAGGCGGCATACCAAAAAAGAGATCATGAGTGCAACACCTGACCAGCTTAGAAAAATGATCAATTGATTGTACCATTGAATGGCATAAAAAATTGGTTTATGTTTTTTCTACAGGCATCGGACTAGAGTTATAACACCCATACCAAGTTCTTTTTTTGAAGATGGGCCAAACTGTACAAAAAGATAGAAAGATGCTGTTGCTCTCTTTTGTGACAGCTGGTGTAACAGTAATTGCTGGAATAATGCACTTGCAGATGGTTCCAATGTCCATATCGCATGATATTGGAGAGGGAGTACTGTTTCTAGTGGGCGGTGCACTGCAGGTCTTTTGGGCAGTACCGGTCATAAAACAATGGGGCAGGGTATGGCAGATAGTTGGAATTTTGGGAACCGCAGTCTTTTCCATAATATGGTTTGCCACTCACACACACAATCTGCTAGGCGGTACTGGAGGTCACATGCCGCCAGGCAACATGTCGCAGGAATTTCACGGTAACATCACTGGCGGCCATTTTCCAAGAGGGCCCCCACCTACAGGAATCAGTAGCATACCACAAATAGAATACTTTCAGATGGCGTTTATCATATTGTATGCAGTCCTAAGCAAGATGATCTCAACCAAAAAGAGACAGGCTGGCATACCAGATACAGATAAGGGCAAAAAATAAGACCCTTGCAAGTACTAGATGTAATCTTTAGATATTATGCCATTTACCTTTCGTACAACTCTGCCAAATGTTGGATTTTTATCGCTTCCTTGTATCTCAAGCTTGCCGTCCTTGTAATAATATACTGCAATTTTTCCGTCAATTGATACCATCTCAAAAGAATCCAACATGGAATCGTGGTATGATGGGTATTGCGACAGTATGAAGTCTTTTGTAAGCGATCTCTTTATTGAATAAAACAGGTCTGGCGGCACCTTGTTGTAGTGTACCATGAGGCATCTAGATCTATATCCAAGAATAAGTTTGCCAATATGTTAAAGATCTTGGAATATGAGTGAGCATATTTCTTATTAGAGACGGTGATGTAATGACATGTAATGAAGTAGTATGTCCCAAAGCATAGACCTCAAGTCTATTGAAAGTCACCTTTTAGAGGAGGGAGTGGAGTTTGTTGGTTTTATCAGCAAACTGGGGCGTGTCATAGATTATTCGTGTAAAAATGAGATCAATCTCTCACAAGAGCAAAAGGAGACGCTATTCATGACGACCTCGTTGAATCTATCAATGCAGGGAGATTATGACAATAATTTCGGAGCTGTTCAATATGTTGTTACAGAAAGAGAGAACTCAAAAATTGTTTCTATACCTGCCCCCTTTGGCTCTATCATTTTAGTTATGAAAAAAAAGCCAAGAACTTTTGTAAAAAATATTTTGAAGGCAGTTGATTATGTAAAAGGATTGGACGCTAAATTGCCAGCATCGGAAAACTCAGCCATCGAGGGGGCAAAGGTGTGTCTCTGAGCATTTTGGAGCTCAGATATTTGATCCGGGATGCGATGGTTAACAGGCAACTCGTGGAATTCATTTATGATAGACAGTATGTGCTTGGAGAGCCGCATGTCTATGGAATAAAGATTAATGAAATACACCTTTTGGTTTACCAGATAAGCGGTCAAAACAATGCCAAGCGGTTACCAAATTGGCGTGACGTACTGGCAGAAAAAATTTCCAACCTTCATTTACTTCGATACCATTTCCAGGGGAAGAGGACAAGCGGGGCAAATATTCAAAGAGACTTTGACAAGATTTTGGAATTAATAGAATAGTTACTCTACAAGATTACGATGGTAGAACTATATCGTGTAAAAAGATCCAAACTGGCAGAATTTTGTAAAGGAATCTGTTGGTTTTGCCAAGGATCATGTGAGAAATTCAAGTATGCTCATAAAGTGTGCATGTTGGATTATTTTGGAAGGACAAGACAGGGCATAAAAGTATAGGAATTAAGTCCAAGAGATTTTGTGGAGAAAATTAAGTAGGTTATCTTTCAGACCTATTGTCCTGAAAGCATCTTGGCAATATGCCCATCCTGTTCCAATGCGGATTTTAACGATTGCAGAGGGGTAACTTTCCATTTTACCATCCCCCAAAATGGAATGGTTCTTAGTATTTTTCCAAGATCTTCGTAGAAGGTGCGTCCATTACAAATGCTCCTGCCCTCTGGCCTGCCAAAAGTCTCCCTTTTATCTTGTTTTCTGATTCAAGCTTTATCAGTTGCTCATAGCTTGGAATCACGATGTGATTGATGTAATCTGGCACATCTTTCATTGGAATTAGGCATCCATGTTCTCGGCCTCTACTAGATACTGTATGCATGGTAACAGTGTTAAGATTAGTTAAGATTTACTTTGTGAATCTTTGAAATTAATTCAAGACAAAAATAAAAAAGGATTTTTCTGGTCTATGTTTTTATGTTGCCAGAATTTCCGCCATCTGGTGTGTTGTAGTTACACCACTGGTTTGCCGATGTGGAAGACTCAAACATTGGATCTAGCTTGTATGTCCATCCCCAATGTGACTCGTTAAAGTTGTCGGCATTGGTAAAGTATGTGGTTGTGAAATCATACGGTGTCGCATCTCCTTTCTGAGTAGCGTACGAGTCTAGAAGAATGTCGTTTGCAGCGCCTCCATAGTTGAATGTTCCAATATCGCCACGTACTGGTTGAGAGCCTGGTGTGAACGAGCCCGTAAATGTAGCTGTATAGCCGCCTACTATAGTACCAAACGATGATTCGGTTTGTGTTGTGGTATCTGCAGGATCTACCGCGCCTTGTGGTGTGATGAATATTCCATCATATTGTTTTATGGCATAAAATGTTCCGTTTGGAAATTGCCATACTGTCAGATGTTCATGCATACGATCAAGCGCCCAGTAAGTTCCTATCCCGGAATCTTCGTCATTTTGGGCAAGATAAGTAACGTCCAGAATTTTTTTTGTGCCTTTTACATCAGGTGATGTGAGAAAATGAGTGTTCGGACATGTGCCAACGTTTTTCTTGTCAAAGTGATCATTTGGGCCAAAGTGTGGTTTGCCGTCTCTGGCAGATAATGCGTTTGCCGCAGAACCACTTCCCAAGATTCCACTGATAGTAATCACTGACAATACTAGCAGGCAAGATACTGTTACCGCAGTAAGTGTTCTAGTCATTGCAGCCATCTTTCTTTTCATGATATTTATGCATAGATCAAAGATTTGGCAATAAATGGTATCATTGCTGCCAATTCCGGCGTTAAAAGATTCCAAAACTCTTCAGTCTTCAATGACATCACAATGCAGTGAATTTTAGTTTTGATTTTTCTTTATGGCGTCATTTATCATTTTTGTTGTGGCGTCTTTGTCGTCCACCTCAAAAATTATCTTCTTGTAAGACTCGTGGTTCAAAGATACAGTTATGCATTTGTCTTGATGATGCATCTCAGAGAATACAAGACCTTCATGTGCCAAGTACGTTCCATCCTTGATGATTCCAGGGATTCCGGTACCTATAACCTTCATTTGCTCAAAGACTGCCCACGGTACCTTTTCAGTTGATACAGACACAACATGGCTTAACGGTATGGTTATTGTTTTTTTCACTGCCAATATCATATCGACGCCGTGAATTTCAAAAACCAAGTCATCGCCTTCAATTTTTACTTTTCCAGACATCAGTATACTTATGAGATTGTTTGGTTGGATTTTAATCTGTGGTATACAGTGTTAGCCTTTTACCGGGTCTTTCATCAGGCCAAACTTTGAGAGCTGTTTGTATGCCAAAAACACAACAAGCGCAATAACTAGAAAATTTATCATGTTTGATACAAGGTCGCCATATGAGAATGTGGAGTTGC
>JBOGRA010000080.1:0-7913 GCA_050749325.1 Nitrosotalea sp.
CAAAACTCTACAGTCATCATGGATTCTCCCATGCCCCTTCCAATAGAAGCAGCCAATCTTCAACTTGTCAGCAATACATCTACAATAGGCAATGACTTCAAAGTGGGCCGGTCTCTTTTCATGCAAACAAAAACAGAAAACCTTTCAGAGAGACCGCAGGACTTTACCTACATCACAGAGGTTTTTGACAGTAGTGGCGCAGTCACCTCTATCCAGTGGCACAACGCGCACCTGACTGGATTTGGACAGGCAACCTTGAGTAACATCTGGAACCCTCTAAAACCAGATAATTACACCATCAACGGTTTTGTGTGGGACAACTTTACTTCCGCAATACCTCTTTCCAATTCGGTTAACGCGTCAATTGAGGTACGCTAAAATGAAAACAATACATCTTGCAATAATTACAATTACACTATATGTGATTATATTTGCAAGCACTAATGCATACGCTGCATGCATAAAAGTAAATGGAACACAATCATGCGAATTTGGTGCTCCCGTACTTTATTCAATCAAGTCTGACAAGTTGTTCTATGTGAATTCAGACAAGCCTGTTTTCACAATAACTGGGGCCGCGTATTCTCCAGTAAATCTTGAAATTGATAATTCATCAGGAAACAGTATATTTTCAAACAGTATTGAGATTTTGCCGCCTGGAGTTGCCAATTATACTTTGGACATATCGTCGTACAAACCGGGTCTCTATTCAGCTATAGCAAGCGCCGCTGCAAGTAAGGTGTCTACAAACTTTAGAGTAAGTCAAGTGCCGTTATTAGGTCCGATTATAGCATTTAAAACCATGAACAACACGTATGCCCCAGGAGATTCTATAGCAATATTTGGCGTCTATGCCCCTAATGAAATCATCCTGATATCACTAATTGATCCTAATGGTAACGTTGTAAAATCCGTCCAAACAAATTCGGACAATATCGGGCAGTTTTCATCAGATGATCTCAAGATTCCAATAAATGCAATTTCTGGAATCTGGGAAATAAATGCAACACATGGTGTAGTATATGGCAGTCGGGAAATCAAGGTAAATTCCTTGTCTGTCATCGTACCTGCAATAAAATCTCCGCTACAGCAATTCAAATCGGGAATTGCAGCAAGTAAAGTTGTATGTAGTCAAGGATTTCAACTAGTGTTCAAAACAGAAGATGGCTCTCCTGCATGTGTAAAATCTGACACTGCTCGGATACTGATTGAGAGGGGATGGGCAAAAGAGGATCGTTCTTATAACATGTGGGAGATAACTCCGAATGCTGTAACAAAAGGAACCTCGTATTGTAGAGAGAACGAGACTATGCTAGATGGAGGATACAAGCTTGAAAAAGACTCACCAATCATGGTCCTCAATGAAACAAGAATAGTTGGAAGCCATGGAGAGAATGGAATGGAAATTGCATTTTTCAATCCTGACAAGGTAAATTGGCTGGCATGGGTATGGATAGAATGCAGATGAAGAATAAATGGAGCACCTATCAAGTTTGAAAATTATCAACTTCTCCATAATTGTAATTTCATCAATTCTGGTATTGACGCTAATAACATATCATGCTTACGCGCAAACTCAGACACCGCAGTACAATTTTCAAATATGGCCTGCTGATCCGTGGAAGGCGCCAGGCTACTGGGAGACAATTGAAGGGAAGATTTGCCCCACGCCAGTAGCGGATGCAGGCACAGTTCCGTCCATAAAGGTGCGTTTTGGTCTACCTTCTTGGGAGACCCAAGAGGAGGGTAAATCAGAATTGGTAAAGGAATCAACCGTACTGCCCTCATGTGATAAACCGCAGGACATCGCGACTGTCAGACCCAATTATACAGGAAATTATCCTGTCTATGCAGTGGCCCAGTGGATACAAAATGGGAAAAACCAGACTGTTCAAAGCAATAGTACACAATTTTTTTCTCAAGAAGCCTGCCCCATTGCTTACGGAGTGCAAACTGATGGGACCAAGTATTATGCAGGACAGACCGTATTGATAACGGTAAACGAGGCTTTCAGTGGTTGTCATCTTCTACCTCACAATATACTGCTGAAAATCTTTGATGTAACTGACAACAACTCGTCTAACAAACCTATACACCAAGAGATAAGAACAATAACAGACAAGGCAGAATTCAATTTTACCCTTCCAAAATTTTCTCCACAGAATGCCCCACATAGGTATCATGTTGAGGTCTTGTACAATTATACCAGCACAAGAACGGTGACACAGGATACTTACATCTATTCTTACAACTATGCTAACAATCCACCCTCCGAGGTACTAAATGCGCGCCCTACTCAGGTTGTCCAAATGATCCTTTCCTCAAGGATGCCATATGGATATGTGGCATATGGGGACGGGGTAAAATTCTTTGGGTACCAACTGGATCCATCCGATAGGGAATTTGGAAATCCCACCTTGCCTCCTAACTATAGTATGCAGCCTAATGGAAAATCTGCAATAGCAGGGATACAGGTTAACGCCCGTATCACTGACCCGCTGGGGAACACTGTATACGACAAGACAGAAACAACTGACAATAATGGTCAGTTTCCTGAAATGACTTTTCCCATAACCGAGGATCTAAGGAGAGGGCTCTATGAGGTGTCCTACAATGCAACAAAGGATGACGGAAATGTATTCATGTGGGGAACAAACGGTGCAGTCTTTGATTATTTCGTGGTAGGAAATGAGACAAAGTTCATAACGAGTTGGGGTGGAAAATCGTATCAATTCAGCTATTACGGCGTGGATACTGATGCCTCAAATTTTGTTTTCAGTCAAGCTACCAAATCCATGACTTTTGATATCAAAAAGATAGACGGTCCCTTTAGCAGGAAAGATCACATACCCACATATGGTCGCATGTACAACTTTACTGGCTATCCGATAATTACTATAGAAAAACCCCTCTTAACTGGTCCCTTTGTCTCCGTATTCAATGGCAAATTGATCAATTCGTATACTACAGAACCCAATGGCTCTGAGAACGGTCCTGAGATGGTAGGACCAGTTGAGGGTGATGGAAGCCTGACATTTACAGGAACATATGTCATTCCAGAGTTTCCATTTGCAGTTCCTGTTTTGTTGATAGGTATTGTATCCATGATTGTATTTTATAGGATAAAAATTGGGAAATAATTTAGATCTTTGAAACTTGGAATTGTTTTTTCTTTGTGATAATTCTATAGAATCAGAGACAAATTGGTTTTTCTATATACATGGATCCAAATTAGTCACCGTGATGGTGGCGGGTTCCCACTAGACCAGAACTCAAACACCAAATGCGAATCTTTTAAAGTTATAACGTCCCGTGCAATGTCATAAGATCCATTCACTATATCCTGCTCAATTGTGAAGCTGTCCCTCAAGGTTAACGCAGACAATTATTCATAGTGGGGATACAAAACGCTTATACACCCTCCCCGCGCTTTCTTCGTTCCATACTTGAGACTATTAGTCAAATTAACGACTCGCGTCACAATTCTTGATCGGGTTTAATTCCAAGCAAAATTGATCCCTTAGACTTAATAAACCGAATTTGAAATTCTTTCCAGTAATGGTAAGGAGAAAAACAGTAAAGCCAAGAACAAGCGGTCCAAAGAACATTACAACAGGTTTGTGTCCTAAATGCGGCACAATAGGAAAGATTTTGATAATAGGCGTGATTGGCAGCGAGAAAGGTAAGTGCCAGGCATGCAATTCAGAGTTTGACCTGTAGTAAAATACTGACAAAAACCTCAACAAAATAAACCATAAATTTTTAAGATCAGATCTAGCGCAGACTGGATATATGGCAGAGAGTGCAGAAGAGTCCATTTACGAGCGAGTAGCTAGACTTGAAGACGAAGTAGCGACACTTAGGCACGAAGTGGATATTATAAAAGGTACAATGAGAAACAAGATAGTAAGATACGAACATCGACTGATCAAGAAAGGAACCGACATTAAATCAATTATTGATTAGCTTTTTCCTTGATACTTCTTATCAAATCTAAGACATAATCAACATCGTCTGCTTCTGGTGCTAACTCCAAATATTTTTCAAGTGACTGTAAGGCAAGCTCGTTTTGAAACAATCTTGATTGCACAATTCCCTTATCTCTGATCTCGTCTGGAGAATCAGGAACCAGTCCTAGAATCATGTTTATGCAATGCATGGCCATTTTGTAGTTGAAAGATTGCATGTAAGAATTTTTTAGATTTTTTAAAATTCTGATCAGTATGTTTTCTGGTTCTATCTCGTTTAGATAGTCTGGACTGAATTGTATGCCATTTCCATATGTCATCTCAAGTATCTCTTGTAGATCATCGACATCTAGCAGTATGCCACCGTTGAAGGGATCTAGTATCATCTCTTCTGAGTATTTTACCAGAAAATGGCCTGGAAAGCCGACAGGTCTTAGGTCTAATTCTATGTGGCTACCTAGATGAATGTAAATTATTGACAGTATGATTGGGATTCCGCTTTTTTTATCAATCACTATATTTAGAAAGTTATTTCTGGGATTATAGTAGTCGTCACTGTCCCCATGAAAATCAAGGTTATCAAACATGTATTCATTTAACATGGAAACCAAATATGTTGGATTTTTCACATCAGAAACAGAATTTCGCAGCTCCTCTCCAATGGAATTTAGTTTTTGAATATAATGACTTAGGTCAAGATCAGGAAACTCTAGAGTCTGAGCAAGTTTCAGGCATTTTTCAACAAGGGAATATCTAGGATTCCTTGCATAAGTAATCCACTCTGCTACAAATGGATCAAAATCATTCATATTCTTTTAAGATAGCTTTCAGGATTTTTGAGTTCTCTTGTTGTAGGAGGATCATCAATTAGTCTTTTGTACGTGTCTTTGCCAATCTTGGTTGACACATATTCTGTGAAATCCATGCCCATGCTTTTTCTTACCTGATACGAGGACATGTCCGTATTTGCAAATGTTATCAAGTAGTTGTGAAAGTCTTTGTCGTCCTTTAGTATGCTTCTAACTGCAAACTCAGCCATTCCTTCCATGATTGTAAATGCTGCATGATGAATTTGTATGGGCTTGAGCCATCTCTGATAAACGTCTAGCAGCTGAGGAATCATTTCTAGTATCTTTGGGTCTACTGAGACATTGGTAAATGTCATTACATCGGGTCCAAGAACTCGAACTATAAAGTTGTCAGGATTTAAAGTGAAAAAGAGATTTGCTCTCTGTGCCACTGGATATTCATCCGGAACAGGGGGAAGCTGTAGGTATTCATAGAGTGTTTTTATTTTGGTACTATCAAGTGCCAGTATTATATTTGCAAGTTCTTCGTTGATCTCATTTACCATAGTTACTGCATTCTTGTTTGTTTCGTAGAGGTTCTTTTGTACAGAGTGAACCTGCTCTTCTAACATGGTCATCTTCAAGGCTCCAAGATATCCTGAATTTACTTGATCAAAACTAGATTCGTATGGAATGCCACGCTTGTGCAAAATTATTTGTGGATATCTTGAAAGGACAAATCTGTTTAGGTATATCATCGACTCGTAAAAGTCTCCATATGTGGTAGATATCTGTGAGATGTATCCTTTGGCATATGTAGAATATACAAGAAACTGTGACATGTTGTTCTTTGCAAGATGCGCTATCTTCTCAGTATTCTCGTATGCTATTGAGGTGAAGAGTTCGTCTACAAACGAAGAGGCGTTTCTTGTAGGAAAGACCTTGCGACCCTTTAAGCGCTTGAATTCTATTAAATCTGGAGACTCGACTTTGGTGCCATCTGGAACCGAAATCCCAGTAAATTCGTACACTTTTTGGGCACTGTCAGAAAACAGCCTTTCTGATATTTCCTTAATGTCATCAAAAGTTATTTTTGAGGCAAAGGTCTCCGCAGCCTTTGTCTGGGATTCTTTTATTGTGTTCTCTTCGCTTAATTCTACTGAAAGCTGGTCTAAAAGTGCAAAGGCAAATTCTTCAAACTCATCCATCCCAAATTTGATAATCTAAACCCATTTAACATTAACTTTGACATCAAATACTGTTAAAAGATAAAAAAAGGCAGAAAAGATACTAAAATACAACAAAATGGCTTAATTTTGTAGTTTCTAATCAACACTACCTTGTATATGCTTTAAAAATATCATTGTATTATTTCCAACTCTGTTCTTGTTAATATAAAATATTTTTTCTTTACCAAACTATTTGAGAAGATTTAATCTTTCCAAGTTTGATAAAATCTGAAAAATAGTGCTCAAAATCTTAGGTTGAGAAGATTTTAGTATGCAGTAAGAAGAGTCTGCACGTCTATGTAGAAATAGCTACGAAAAGATGAGAGAATCCTTGGTATCTAATCCAAAAAGATCTAGTTTAGCTTTGCCAATATATGGTATTGTGATATTTTCTGTAATGGCATTAGGTTTTAGTGCAAACTTGGCCTACGCGCAAACTAGTACTTCTAGCAATGCATTCTATGCTCCAGAAACTACCGCATTGACAACTTTTGCTAATTCCATAGCAACCGCAGCTCCTAAAATAATTGCAGCCGGTGCCCTCTTGGCAATTGGATTTGTTGTAGGAAAAATAGTGGGCAGGATAGTTGAAAAAGCTGCAAAGAAAATCATGGAAAAAACAAACCTGCAAAACATCTCGGAGGTTCATCTGGTGGAAGAAACCATGGGTAAATTTGACTCTGTTCACTTGGTTTCAGCAACAATAAGGTGGTTTGTTTATCTTTTCTTTATAGTGGCAGCAATTAACGCATTACAATTACAACAGCTTACTACTGCAATGACATCACTTTGGTTATGGATTCCAAACCTACTTGCTTTCGTACTTATTGTCATGATAGGTTCTATTATTGCAAACTATGTGATCAAGTGGGTAAACCATGAACTCATGGTGAGGCATTATGGAGGTACCAGATACATAGGCGTAGGAGTAAAGACTGTGGTTTACAGTATCGTCTTTGCTGTAGGTCTCACACAAATCGGCGTTGGCCAATCAGTGATACCTACACTCGTGTCTGCATTCTCATGGAGCATTGCAATAGCAGTAGGAGTAGCCATTGCCATAGGTCTGGGCTTTACTCTAAAGGATGTATTACCAGCAGCAATAGCTGGCGCATCTGCACAAAGGACGATATTCAAAGTAGGCCAGAAAATAAAGATTGGAGATATCACGGGAACAATCACGGCTGCCGAATTGTTGCACATAATTATAACAAATGAGAATAACGAAAGTGTGGTAATTCCAACAAAAGAGATCATGAACAAGCATGTTACCATAATACACAAGTCCGGTAAGGACGTACTTACAGTCTAAATCTGGGAAAAGCGAATCTTTCTTTTTGGATAATAAGAAAACGTGCAGCCAAGAACTTTTGGCAGTTGTTCTAAAGTCTTGCCAGCACTTTTTTGGCATGCTATGTTATAATCACGCAATAGAATTGTTTTTACAATATTTTGTGATAACTTTTCCAATTTAAAAACAACCCCTAATTCCAATCTTTTATTGAATGAATGTGAGACATTTTAGATATTTTTTTTAAAACAAAAAAGTGTATCATATAACATATGGACTAAAATATGATGAATGCATAATATAGTTATGACTTCAGCATTTGTCATGATCAGTTGTGATTGTGGACAGGAGAAAAGAATAATCGATGAGATGAAATCTTTGATTCCAGTCAAACAAATTGAAGAAACAATTGGTGCCTACGACATCATAGCAAAGATTGAATCAAAATCAACGGACAAAGTAAAGGAAACGATCATGTCCAAGATACAGAAAATAGACAATGTCCGTTCCACTCTGACCTTGTTTGTTAATTGAGTTCTAGGTGGAAGATAATTTAAGAAAAGTTTCTCATCCTATATTTTTAGTATTAAAATTAGGTGATTGGGTAAATTCTGCCCCTAGATAATTATGCTACAAC
>JBOGRA010000081.1:0-7827 GCA_050749325.1 Nitrosotalea sp.
ACTTGAGTGTTTGTCGGATAAGCTGTCCTATCCGTAGTAACACTGATCAGGTTTGATGGAATTCTATCAAAAGTCAGGTTGACGATTTGGTCGCCGCCTGCTGCTTGATAATCAACTTGTACTGAATGTGGAATTCCGGAGAAGTCCTGTAGCTGAATTACTGGCCATGCGTTCACAAGGTCTGCCGATGCATCGAAACCACTTGGATTAGTATTTAGAGTCTTGTTCTCTCTAACTACGTGCTCCATCAGGTGGTTGGCATCTGGCCCCAAGGCTGCGGGGTCGGATGAACCATCATGTCCAGTTGTAGACGCACATGCATTGGAGAGACCGCCAATAGATAGTTTGGTGCTGTTTTGGCTTAAACTCTTAGATCCAAAGCTACCTCGTGATAAAGTAAATCCTTTGGTTTCTGCACCAAAGTCGATACCACCGATTGTTCCGGTACCACAGAATCCACCAAAGTTCAGACCTGATCCGTTAACAGGAGCAGTGTTGCTAGCAATTTCAGCTTGACCTCTATCAGCGAAATAACCATACCAGTTACCGTCTGTTGCCTGTGCCATTCTCAGTCTCTTACCTCCGACCGTTACAATAGGTTCACCGTAGTGCTGATCCAATCTGTTTATGTTTGGATCAGCTACGATTACTTGGATCACTTGTGGACCGGCAAAGTAATTGTTGAACTGGGAATTTTCTGCAGAGACAAACAAGTTTGGATGTGACGCTACCTGAGCATGTGCTGATGGCATTGCGTTTGGCAATGCAAATGCAGCGCTGCTCATAAGTAGTATTGTTAATAGTGATAGACTAGTTATTTTTCGTAATAGATTGTTGTTCATGTTATTGTAATGCAGGCCAGTTTTTTTGTTAATAAGATATATGACACACTTTTCAAAATGAAAAAAATTTGCATTTAATTTTTTATATTGATTTTATGTCTTGTCAATAGCTGTGATTAATAGAATTGTGCTAGTAATTTATGAAATTGAGTGCTTATCATATCACAAATATGATTCTATGAACTACACATAGATTATTGGATCAATATAGATCATAGTTATGAAAGTGTTAATGTGTTCAGAATTGGGTTGGGCACAATTTCAAAAATTTGTAATGAGGTTTACCTGTTCTTTAGGGTATAACATGTCTGAAGTATCACAAGAGATATGTCTGAAGGGAAACCAAGCAAAGGTTTTGTGCTATCTGGAAAGAAATCCTGGCAGTCACCTACGTAAGATGAAGAGGGATTTGGGACTGGCATTGGGAACCTTGAGATACCATCTACATTCTTTAGAAAAACAAGGCAAGATAACATCTGACAAAAGTGAGTCATTTAGGTATTTCTTCCTAGTTTCAAAATATAACGATTATGAGAAAAATGTGTTAAAGGCGTTGTATCACAACAATACGCGTAAGATATTGATGTTCATAATGAAGAGAAAGAATCCTACTCTAAAAGACATAGTTAGAAATATTGAGATATCCTATGCGTCAGTTAGATGGCATGTTGACCGTCTGTCTGATCTTGGAGTGATATTTGAGTTCAGAGATGGCAGATATAAAAGATATCAGATCGCTGCCAATATGGATGTCGTTGTGGGATTTCTCAAAGATTACCATATCGATGAATGGAATACATGGTCCAACGAGCTTGTAAGCAGGTATCTGTCTCTTTCGAGCGAAGCATAGCTTGAGTTTTATCATTTCAGGTATGAACGAATTATTCTCAGGTTGTCAATACAGCCATCTACGTTTAGATATGTTATTGCCAGTCGTGCCTGTATTTTGAGAAGGCTCTCGTTCAAGTCTTCTGTTTGTTTCAGGTAAAGCAGATGCACCTTTAGTGTAGGCAAGAAAGTAACTTTGAAGATGCTAGAGAGTGTAGCTATACCCTGGATTCGGGTTGGATTGTCCTTGAACAGACTCTTCATCAGAGGAGCCAGCTCCTCGTTTGTGTTCTTTAGCAAAATCAATTCTTTTTTTATTTCCTCATATGTACATCCACGGTCTTCATAGTCATGTAGTTTTTCGTAGCATGTTAGAATCCTGTTTATGTTTGATAGGATTTTTTCTATTAGTATTTTCATGTGTTATCTGTTTCATGCATTAATTGAGGTATCAGCCACAGAATTTGTGTTATTTTTCCTAGTTTGATAGAAAGCATTTTGGATTGACCATGATTAATTTTAACAGGAAGAGATAATCGTAGTATAACTATGTACATCAACTATCATATCTCTTCCTAAGGAATTTTTCCATGGCAACAATATTAGATTTGAGGAGCATTTCTCTGAATGTCAAAAGTTCTTTTATTTGTGCAAAGAGATTTTAATTTCTAGAACTGTGCTACTAGATCATTCAAAAAGCGTGTCTGGCGAGAATACACCACGTTATCACGATGTCAGTACGTGCTTCGACAAGAAATCTCTTGAGATTACGGGTATGGTCCTTTCTACCTTGAGAGTCTTTATAATAGACCCATGTAGAAATGGGTCCACAGGTGTCTCTACTCACAGAGGATTTGGATATGGCAAGAAATGAAGTCAAAATAACGGCAGAATCTATTGGAGTAGCTACAAAACTCCTACCAAATTTTTATCTTTTTTGCTTCTTCTGGTATATTGACCTCCATCAGTATCAGGCTCAAAAAATAATTCCACTTTGTCAGAAATCTCTCCTTAATTTTTACAGTAAATTTTAGTAGGTTATTAAAAACAACAATTCTTGTAAAACTTTAGGTTAAGTAAAGATCAAATGCTAACACTTCCTCAATAATTTGGAAGTTCAATGAATCAAGGCATCTTGGGTACCTCGTTACTGTTAGAAGATTTGCCTGCACAGTTGGTTGCTTGTATAACGTAATAGTATGTCTTACCCTGAGTCAGACCTGTATCGGAAAATGTCGTTCCCGTTGTTGTACCTACTGGAGTTGAAGATTCACCATTTGATGTAATACCACGTAGTATGTTATACCCTGTTGCTCCTGTAGATGCAGTCCAAGAAAGATTCACTTGTGTTGGTGGTACTGCGGTTGCTGAAAGGCCCGTAGGTGCAATAGGTATAGTAGATGAACAATGTTGAGAACCACCTTGGTTAGGATATAATGTTACAAATGACATTGTGGCAAATTGTTGTGCATAGCCACTTTTAGTTGCATTTACAAGCACCTTGAATATTTCTTGCCAACCCTTATAGTATGTAGTTTGCACTTGATATTGGTAAAGGCCGTTGTTGTCAGTCTTGCCTGAAAAACTGGCAAAAGTTGCATTATTTGGATCCAGTATAGTTCCGTTTATGGTTACACCTGGAATTCCACCTAGGGATTGATCAAAAATCTTCTGCGGGTTGGTTTTTGGATCAAATATTTTCACCGCTAGGTCATATGGATATCCCATGTAGACCTCATCAGATTGGGCGTATAACATCAACATCGGAAGCATTTGTACTTTGTTTGGTGCAACACTGGTAGGCTGATTCGATGTGGTACTAGCTTGATTGGTTCCTTCATTAAGCAAGGCAGTGAATGTGACCGGCGTGGATTTACCATTATCTGAAATTACTCCATAAAAGTTGTATTCGTTTCCACTTGTGGGCATGCCCACAACCTCTAGCATAGATGTGTCTGAAGTTTGCAGGTTTCCTTGTAACTGGATTTGATTGCCTTGTTCTGATATGAGTAAACTAGGAGCATTGTATCGTATTCCTGCAATAATTAGAGTACCACTGGCCACATTGCCATTTATCTTTAGGCTCACTCCATTGCCAACCAGAGAATCAACGTTTGATTTTATTGGGTTAGCGGTAGGCGTTACGGTAGGACTGGTGTTAGATAGTTTTGTTGTATTGGTAGTAATTGGTACTGTTAGAACAGTCGAGGTCTTATTTGGAGACGGCTGTATAGATGTCTCACTTGTAGTTGGTTGGGTAGACTGTGATACGCTTGTAGATTGGGTATTGTTGAGTTGAGTTTCAGAATTACCTAATATGGTATTGGCAGATGATGTAATGGGCGGTGTTGGAGTGACAGTTACCGCCGTATTATCTATATGAACTTGAATTATTCCAATTTGTGCCAGATACTGTATTCCCCTTAGAAAATCACTATCTGAAATTTGCCCGTTTGCCCACATACCTGCTGTGGATTTTACCCATGCCGGTATTTGTTGTGCTACTAATGTTGTCTGATTTTGTGGCGGAATGTTTATTATTTTTTGATCAATCAAGTATTCAATTCCCTTTTCAAAATCACTATCTCCCAATTGTCCCTCTGACCACCATTTTGCATTATTTTTTATCCAGATTGGGATTGTAGGTTGAGATGGCACTTGAGCAAAGATTTGTGATACATTTGCACCGATGATGACAAGTCCAAGAATTACAACAAACAATATTTTCTGGTAATCAGATTTGACATTCATCATCTGAAATACTACCTTACTTACCTTTACCAAATGTACTAGCATCTACCAATTCAAACTGAGCTGAATTTGTTGCATTGTGCATGTGTGGATACGTTGCAGTAAATTTTACGTAATAGTTTTGGTCTACTGGATAGTTCTGCATCAATACAGAGCCTGAATACCATCCAAACTGATTTGTCAGGCCAGACCATTTGTATAGCGTCTGGCCTTGAGAATTGAACAAAATGGCATTTACTTGAACGCCTTGAAGCTCGCCTTGGTCTTGTTCCCATTCTGTCAGTGGAGTCGTCTTTGTTATCTGGTTTTCATCCAATGTTTTTACTGTAAAGGAATAAGGATATCCCTGAACCACAAAAGGCCAGTTGCTGACAAGGAGCAATATCTGATCATGGTTTACTGGAATAGGCTTAGGAATTATTGTTATTTCGTCATTAAAGTATGTTGCATGCGCTGAATGTATTTCAATTCCGAGGATTACTAAGGCTACTATAATCACTGATTTCTGCCCTGTACGTAGCCTCAATTCATGAATATCTTTACGTTCCAAGGTTTCTTTACTTTCTTTGGTCTAATTAATCAATCTTGCTTTACATCCATTACAATCAAGGAAAGCAATAATGACAAAGGATTCAAAGAAGGAAATACTTGGAATGACGACCATGAGCTACAAGTTTCAGGTAACCATACCAAAAAAAGTTAGAGAAAAGTACCATCTTCAGGAAGGAGAGACGATCATGTTCGTAGAAGAGAACGACAGGATTTACCTTGCAAAAAGTACAGATGTTTGATGTTTTGGAAATGCAATTCAACAATTGAGATTATCATGTAGATATAAGATTTATTTTGGTAATTTTGGTATTCATGGCTAGGGTAGATTCTGGTGTTTACAGAACATGGTAAGATAATTCTAGACCAAAGTATAGAGAATCCCATATCATCAAATGCAAAAATTCACTAAAAAACCAATTTTAGCCTGATTTGTTCCTAAAGGTGTTGCAACCAAAATCAAGCAAAAATCAAACAAAATCAAGCAGAATCTAAGACCAGAACAAAGCAAAGTCAAGCAGAATATGGAAGAATGCAGAGGAATACAAGGTTACAACAGACCTAAACAAGACGTAATGTAGACATCAACAAGACGTAATGTAGACATCAACAAGACGTAATGTAGACATCAACAAGACGTAATGTAGACATCAACAAGACGTAATGTAGACATCAACAAGACGTAATGTAGACATCAACCAGACATATCCTGATTACAACTAGGTTACAACAAGATACATCTTAGATGTCAACAGGTTGTATCAAGACTAAAACAAGATGAGACTGCGACTGGAATAAGATAGAATCGGGACGGGAATAGGATGTGTACTCTATATCTTACAGGCTATCATATTCCCCTAGTGTCACTGGCCTTTTCTTTCCCAAGAGCTCAAAGACCTTGATAACCTGAAGCCTTGTATCATAGTATGTGCGGGAGAGCTCAAGTGCCATCTGTTCCTTCTTGTTTTTTGGGAATCTCGGATACTTGCCCTTTAGCTCCCTTAATCTATCTCTCATCTCGTCTACAAGATGGAGCAGCTCGCTTAGATGTACCTTCACAGAACTGTCCGGAAAGCCCAGAGGGACGCTATAGTGCTTGCGGTTTTTGATGTCTTGTACGTTGATAATCTTGCGCTCAACAAAGTCTTTGATAATGCGTTCAAATGTCTTGGTTGCCATATGACTAGGTACGACCAGTCTCTTTAGCCTGTTGTGGTGGATATCAGGATGTGAGCGGATAGTTCTGATAATGACGCGCTCTCTTTTTCTTGAGCCATCAATTGTTTTTGTTTCTGGTCGCTCTGTCAATGGTAGGTCGATTTTTATAAAAATAGGTCATTAATATATCAATTACGAATACGATACAGTGACTAGCGAAAGTATAGGTGTTGATTCAGATCTGCAAGAACCACCAGGAAACGTGGAAAGGGTAAATACTGCAATGTCTTTTGCTATACCTGATGAGGACCGCCATAAACGGTCTGATGTGGGAAACAAAATGATACACAGTACAGAACTACAAAGAACCACTGCCAAAAATAAAAAGACAGAACTTCTCAAGGACACAGACCTGAAGCGATGGTATGACAACTTGGCTAGAGGAAGCAAGATCACTGCAGACGTACGACTTCGCAGGATTGCAAATTTCTGCAAGATACACAACATGACAGCCAAAGAGCTTGCAAGACTAGCAGGGGTAGACCTTAGAGCAGTAACTGATCTGATAGAAGATCACATAACGTGGATGGAAGAGAAAAACTACTCTCCGGGCTATATAGAAAATACAATCAAGTCAGTCAAGTCGTGGCTTGCTCATTTTGAGATCGAGATAAAAAGAAAGCTCAAGATAGCAAATGCTGACAGTACTCCAACACTTGAAAACGAAAGAGTTCCCAACGCAGAAGAGATAACTGAAATATTCAACAGAACCTCGTTACGTGAAGCTGTTGCAATATCACTTATCTCAAAAGCTGGACTGAGACCACAGGTACTAGGAAACCACGATGGCACAGACGGGCTGACAGTTGGTGACATGCCAGACATCATAATAGAAGGTGGTGTCGCAAAATGTTTGCAAGAGCCTCCAAAAATAATTGTACGAAGAACGTTGTCAAAGGCAAGACACCAGTACTTTACTTTCTTGAGCTCGGCTGGGACAAGAAAACTTTTGGCATATCTAAACGACAGGCTTGCACAAGGTGAGAAGATTACTGCAGACTCTCCACTGATCTCGCCAAACATGACTCACAGGTATGGAAGAGGTAATAATACAAACAAAAAATTTCTTCCAACACTTCGTATCTCCAAACTGATAAGAGATGTCTTTCGGCCTAGGTTTCCGTGGAGACCATACGTGCTAAGAGCGTATTTTGACACGCAACTTCTGATGGCTGAGTCTAGAGGAAAGATTGCTCACGACTTTCGTGTCTTCTTTATGGGTCACAAGGGAAGCATGGAAGCAAAGTACACAACAAACAAGGGTCTATTGCCTGATACACTGATACAGGAAATGCGCGATGCATTTGCACGCAGTGAAGAGTTTCTTGACCTTGATCGTGTAGTAATGACAGAAAACATACCGGAAGATGCAAAATCAGATAATGTCATAAATGACGTGATGAAAATTGCAACTTCGGAAGATCTTGGAAATATGCAAAAATTTCTTCAGAGCTGGGCTCAAGACATTATCCAAAGACAAAATCCTCTACAGAAAAAGTGAAAAATGTTTGACCTGACACCGGGTTCCAAACTCTATGTAGGAATGGGTCCACAGGGATTCGAACCCTGGATCTTCGCCGTGTAAGGGCGACGTCATAACCAACTGGACTATGAACCCAAGCAAGCTCCAATTTAAAAT
>JBOGRA010000082.1:0-7807 GCA_050749325.1 Nitrosotalea sp.
CGGTGTAAGCCCTGACAAGTTTCTGCTTTACATCAAGGAAATGGAATGGAGATACAACAACAGGAATCATAATCTGTTTGATTTGTTGATTGATAACATGTTGGGGGCAGAATATGCCTAATCACCATCTTTTAAAGTGATTAATTCCTGAATGATATGTGTTTACAGTGTTAGCACTGTGTGAAATTGCATATATCGAATCCAAGTATGAAGAAAAAAGAGTATCATCGTTTTTTTGACTTGACATGAAAAGACAGGCGTAGTAAATCGTCTTAAACACACCGACTAACCAGACGCAAAGATATGATTAAAGATAATAATAAGATTGTTAGAGGCAACCATATAATGAAGATTGGAATAATTGGCGGCACAGGCGGAATGGGAAAAGGATTTGCTTTACGATGGTGTGTTAATCATGATATTCTTATAGGTTCAAGAGATTCTTCAAGGGCTGATGAAGCAGCTCGTGAATATTTTGCCGGTGCAGTTAAAGAATATGGATCTCCAAAGGGCAAGATAGCAGGCATGGACAACATCTCTACTGCAAAAGAGAGCGATGTACTGGTACTTTCCATCCCGTATGAGAATATAGACGCAATATGCTCTCAGATTCTTCCAAATGTTAAAGATGACTGCATTGTCATATCCCCGATAGTTCCTCTCACTAAAACCGACGCAGGCTTTGAATTAATTTCGTTCAAGGAGAACAAGTCCTCTGCCTTTGAGTTGGTGCAAAAATACATGAAAAACAAGTCTTGCCTAGTATCTGCATTTCACACTATTTCAGAGAAGAAGCTTATAGATACAAAACTTGTCTTAGATTCAGACATATTTGTATGCGGAGATAACGATGATGCGATAAGTGTTGTAAATGGCTTGATCAAAGAAATAACTAACCTAAGACCCATTTTACTAGGACCTGGGTCCCTCTCATATCTTGCCGAAGCTGCAACGCCAATCCTTATTAACGCGATGATAAAGAACAAGATGAAAAATCCAGGCATAAAGATAATTTAATCAGTATTTACAGAAATAAAAGATGGGAGACAGTCCGAGAAAAAATTGGTTCACGGCTATGGGTATTTTGTTCATAGTTGCGGCAGTGATTCCCATTATCAGAGATTTATTGATCTGGGGGCCTGAATTTGTATCGGATTTTTTCACTTCGCCTGAGCTAACAAGTGAAAAAGTATCCACTGCAATGTTGGGAATCGGTGGATTTTTGATTATTCTAGGTCTTAGAGGTGGAAATTATGAGGGCTAGAGATTTCATAAGAACCCAGAAAATTTTGAGAATTGCCACAATAGATGTCAAGGGTAATCCACACATAGTTCCTGTTTGGTACAAGTATGAAGGCGATAAATTCTACATTGGCACTAATACCAGAACAATAAAAGCAAAAAATGTTAAACAAAATCCAAAAGTTTCGTTCTGTATAGATATAGGAATCAATTCTCCTGAGATTTTTGGCGTGATGGGAACAGGAAAGGCAAGGCTGATTTTGGGAAATATCCATGTAAAGTTGGTTGCCAAAAAAATTCTCTTGAGATATTTCAAAAGCTTGAAAAACAAATCTGCCCAGCAGCTCTTGAAAGATACTAATTGCATTATTGAAATAATACCAAAAAAGATTGTGACTTGGAAATTTTAACTGCTGACATACTCCCAACCCTAAAGTGTATTGGCTTTCTCGCCGTTATTTTGTAAATTCTTCTATTTTGTCAAGCGCTTGCTCTAGGACAGGAATCTCTGGAAGAAACACCATCCTAAAATGTCCGCTGCCATATTGAGTTCCAAAACCTGAACCATGTACTGTAAGAACTCCTTTTGATTTAAGAAGATCTAGAACAAATTCCTTATCTGAGCCATACTTGTTATTCTCAATCTTTGGGAATACATAGAAGGCTCCTTTTGGATTTGAACAGCTAAGATTTTTCATTCCGTTTAGTCTCTTAATCGTGTAATCTCTTCTTTTTTTCAGTTCTGATACAAATTTTGGTATATAGTTTTGCGGTCCTTTGAGAGATTCCAAAGCAGCGTATTGAACGGGTAGATTTGTGGCAATTCGGACTCGTGCAAGTTTTGGCACATTTTCTCGCAGAGATTCTAGTTTCTTTGATTGATTAAAAGCGATATAACCAATTCTCCATCCTGACATGAGATGAACTTTGGAAAATCCATTTAGCAATATCACTGGAGAATCGCCACTGACTTTTCCTATTCCCACGAATTTTTCATCAAATACTATCTGATCGTATATCTCATCACATATGATGTAGAGATTGTGTTCGTTAGCAATATCAATCAAATCTTTTAATGATTTTTCATTGAAGACTGCACCTGTAGGATTGTTTGGGCTTATCAGACATATGGCAACTGTCTTTGGAGAAATCTTTCTTCTAATATCATCCAAGTCGGGGGTGGAGTTGTGCAAGTCAACAGCAAATTCAATCGGTTTTCCTCCAAATAATCTCACATAGGAGGCATATGGTGGATAATATGGTCCTGGTATGAGAACCTCGTCTCCTGATTCTACTATTGATGCAGTAATCATCTCAAGTCCTTCTGAGACGCCATTTGTCACAAGAATATCATCTTCAGCTACAACAAGACCTTTTTTCTTTTCTTTTCTTGCAATCTCTTCGCATAACTCTGGTAATCCTTCTGAAGCTGCGTAATAATTTTGACCATCCTTTACTGCCTTCATTAATGCTTCCTTGACGTTTTCTGGCGGTTGAAAGCCATGCTGGAGAGGGTCTCCAATGTTAAGATATGTAATTTGTTTACCTTGTTTTTGCAGCTTTCGCGCCTCAAGTGCAATATCTCGAATGGCGTATTCAATACCTGTTACTCTTTGTGATATTTTCAATTATAATTCTGTTAACTGGTGGTTGTTTAAATTCTAATACTAACGGAACCTCAATTACTAGACAGATATTTAGCCCCGTTGAATTCTTAATTGATTGGACCCGTTGCATAGCCAGGATAGTGCAGGTGGCTTCGGACCACCAGGTCGAGGGTTCGAATCCCTCCGGGCCCTTGATATATCATGGAATTTTATTGCTGGTAAGCCACTAAAATGAGGTCTACATGAGCGTCTAGATACAGCAAGTATCCTGCCAACTTCCCTATCATATCTAGATTAACTATATGATTCAGATTTTGGCTCACCCTGAATTATTGCAAGAGGTAAACCTTGAAGAAGATCATGAATAAACCAACTTATTTAGATGCAGCGACCCTGGAAAATTATCGAGGGTCACCACAGAATGTTTTCCAATTCGTCATCTAGGAATGTTTTTTTTTTTCTGTGATCGTTATACGTTATCATCATAGTTAAACCCTCATTTGATCTTCCAAGGAAACGAAAATTCCAGGTGTAAATCTATGATACAAGCCATTAAATCACATTGTAAAAGGATAGATTTTCCAAAATGGTTTATTCCAAAATTTGTATCAAGAAATTTCAGGCTTTGCTGATTCTCTTTTTACTATACACAGGGGTTGGGTTAACAGTGCAGCTAATCTTAACTATAATCAAATATTGAAGTATGACAAGTATTTCATGAATTTTGGAGAAAGGTCAAAAATCAAATCTAAGGACAAGATAATTCAGTTCCTACAAAAAGAACATGTGGGCAGATTCACTACCATAGACAAAAATGGGTTTCCGTTTATCGTGCCAATGAATTTTGTATACCACAATAATGTAATATACATTCACGGTTTCCCAAAAGGAGAAAAATACGAGAACTTGAAATCAAACTCAAAATGCGGGTTCGAGGTTGATAGGGAACTGGCATTTTTACCCTCATATTTCTTTGAACCTCCTACAGATGCCTCCCTTACAGACACTCTCTACATTAGTGTAGTTATCAAAGGACACGCCGAACTGGTGACAAATAATGAAGAAAAAGCGGACGCACTCAATGCCTTGATGGGAAAACATCAGGTTGAAGGAGGATATGAAATGCTTAGACCAGAGATGGCAACAGTACGAGGTGTAGCCGTGATTAAGATCAAACCAGAGATCATGACTGGAAAATACAAACTTGGAAAATACTGGGATCCTAAAGACAAGATGAGAATAGCGACAAGAATCATGGAAAGAGCAGTTAAAAATCCCAAAAGAACTCTTGAGCTTTTAAATGTCGCTGGACTAGAAAAGCTTGATGCCAAGGCTACAAATGATATAGCGTGGATTCATTCACATGAGATTGTGCAAATGATGGGCTTTCAAAATAATGCCAAACATCCAGAAATTTCCTTGTCAGTTGTAGAGGATATAGACTGGTAATGGTGTAGGGATCTTACACAAGTATTACCCGACAAATTTGATCAACCTTCAACTGATGTTGATGTTAGTCTTTGTTTGAAATTTGAAAAAATTGTCACATTATCCAGTCCAAAAGATCCAACCATGCATGGACAAAATTCAATCTTTGTGCTACGAGGCATACCAGTTTGACTGATAGACGGGTACAGTTAAATTAAAACTAGAACTGTATGAGACAAATCTCTCTGCTATTTCTTTTTGACATGCCTGAACCTACTGAGAAGCTCCGTTGACGATATGGTTTCAATATACCGACTGGCTTTATTCAATTCCTTGTCGTGCGTCACAACGTATTTTGCATCTTTTGCAAGTCCGGTAGCAATTATTATGGCATCAGGCAATCTAAGGCCAGTATCTGCACGGATCTGTGCAGCAGAATCAGCTATTTCCACGTCAAGGTCCACAATTACAAAACCCTTGGTAGAAATCAAATGGGCAAGCAACTCATCTTTGCCTTTCTTGTCCCCTTGGAGATAGTATCCAGTACACAGTTCCGCAAGGGAGATTGTGGATATCATTCCTTGTATTGCGCCATCTTCAACTGCATCCAATATCTGCAAAGAAGATGTAGAATATGGCTCGCCGGAATTTTTGGCGTTCAAAAAGATGTTGGTATCTAGGACAGTTATTGCCATTCTTTACGCATTCTCTTCTGGAACTTTGTACTGTGTTCCCTCCACGATTTCTGCCTGCGTAAAATCTCAGAGAGCCTTTCCCTTGAAGCTTTTTTCATCGTAGCCTGCCCGTCCTCAATAGTAAAAATTATTCTATCTCCTTCCTTTAGATCAAGTGAAATCCTTATCTCCCTTGGAATGGTTATCTGGCCCTTGGTTGTGATGGAGCCTATGCTTATCTCTGACATTTCCTTACCATAAGGTAAGGACTTCCTTTCTATTAAGTATTGCAACTTTACACGATAACAAGAAAACGCCTAGAAACATTATTGCTTACAGGTGCATGGCAGAATCAAATTGTTTGTCTAGTTTCTTGTTTTCTTTGGTATCAATCCAGGTCAGGGTATGATCGTCATTGACAATTATTTTATTCTCGTCAACTAGGCAGGCAATTATCGTATCAAGTGAGCTAGCTTTCATGCTTCCATCTAATTTACGTAATAGTTGGCTTTTAGAATCAAACTCAATGTGTTCCCTGAAAAGATTTTCAACCTTCATTATACTTCCTAGTATAGGATTGTCTCTTTTAGCAAGCTCTTCTACAAGATCAAGTTCTTTTTCCACTTGCGCAAGTGGATACGTCTTGCCCTTTTCTATGTCATCAAGGGACTTTCTAAGACTTTTTATTGTTTTACTATCCAACTCATCGTCTTTTGCCGTTCGTATCAATCTTTCAATAACGATGAATGTTGGAATAATTAACTCTTCCCGGCGATTCATCCAAATCCTGAAGGGTATGGGCTTAAATGATGCCAAATATCCAGAAATTTCCTTGTCAGTTGTAGAGGATATAGACTGGTAATGGCGGGGATCTGAATCTACAGAATTTGAATTAAAAAAAAAGAGAATGGAAGATTTGAGATTTTTATATGACCATGACCAATTCAGGACGTGGTCTCAAGACATGTGTATGTGTCATTTGCTCTCAGTGCTGCCATGATCCTTGCAATAACGCCGCAAGCCTTTGCTGCTACTGATGTCACCATACCAAAGGGCGACTCGGCCAGTCAGGCCTGTGTTACTGCAAAGAACTGCTACGAGCCAGATGTTGTAACTGTGGCCCCTGGTGATACGGTTACCTGGACCAATGCAGACAGTGTGTCTCATACAGTGACAAGCGGCAATCCATCTGACAACCAGACTGGGACCATATTTGACAGCAGTCTTATCAGCCCCGCCTCAACATATTCATTTACCTTCAAAGACCCAGGTACGTACAATTATTTCTGCCAACTTCATCCATGGATGACAGGAGTGGTGATTGTTGCGGCTGGTGCAACTAGCACTACTGCCAAGGTTCCCGAGTTTGGCTCGCTTGCCACAATGATACTTGCAATTGCAGTGGTAGCAATGATATCATTTAGTGCAAGGAGAACAATAATTTCAAAACTCTGAGAAATTTTTTATTATAAGATTTTTAAATTAGCCCAAGGTTTTGGTATTTTTATATATGAATAATCTGGACTCAATCTTGCAAAATTCTACTTGTTAAAAATATGGTTTCTACAAGACTAAATTATTATACTTCTATAATCTAGTCAATTCATGAGTCCTGGAATTGGCCTGATGAAAAGAAGGCTTCCCACTGAAAAAGAAGCAGTACCATTAGCAATATCTGGAATAATTCAAAAATATGGCGTAGCCGCAGATACAGTCAAGACTCTTGAGACCAAATATGACGATGACAGTGGAGATTGGTATGTCGCTTTAGGATTTGGGGAGAAGAGAGCTATTGTAAAGATGGACTCTGTCCAGGGTACGATAACTGAGATTAAAGAAATTTAACTACTTTCGGAATTGAACATTTGAGACATCGGGCTCTGGTATTATCAACAAGCCGCCATCTCGTAGTTGTTGCACTAGTTGGAGTACCTCTTTTTCTACTTGGTTTCTTTGCAGGCCAATTTTTTCAGAAAACAGGTCTACCAACTCTGTTATTTTCCTTTTACCGTTACACATTTGCCAGAATTCAACTATTGCCTCATTAACCATGAATCCCTGTTGGTTTTCATCCATCAAGAGCAACGAGCCATCGTCTTGCTTTACAACTGACCCGATTCCTTGCGGCATGGCCGTTTCATAGTTTATTGGAGTTATGGTCTTCTGTTTACTGCCATAGTTGATCAGTTTCTTGCCCTCCTCTGACATCTTCTCAGGCGTCCAAGGCGGGTCCCAGACTATTTCCACGTTAACAGAAGATACTCCTGAAACTTTGTTTACGTATCTTTTTACATCATTTACAAGCGTGTCATGCAAGGGGCAACCACGTGTAGTCATTGTCATTTTGACATCTACCTTGTTATCATCAGATACATTTACTCCATAAATGAGTCCCATATCCACAACATTGATTGGAATTTCTGGATCCATGCATTGTTTTAGTGATTCCAAGACCTGCTGTGACGTAACAGATGTCATGAATTGAGATGAACAAGTCTTGAAATAAATACCTTAAGTTCGCAGGCACTGCAGATTCGGCCGGATGATATTAAAATTATCATTGTTTTTTGGTTTGTGGGTCCCATATCTTGGCACTGTCATTTCAGAGATTGAAGGAGAGAAACAATCCCTGCAAAAAAAGTTCAAAAGCATAGAGTTGCGTCATTGATTGACAAGCTTGGCCTGCTGCTTTATGGCAGTTCCAAGGTAAACAAGAAGAGATGAGCAAACGTGATCTGTGTAAAGGTGCGGAAAGCCTCATGAGATTTAGAGAACAAAAATTGAGGTGTCAGGGACTGTTTATTGAGGGACTGGCACGAAGTGCATTCTTTATTAAAACTAGACGACAAGATACTG
>JBOGRA010000083.1:0-7520 GCA_050749325.1 Nitrosotalea sp.
ATATTCGATCTCTATACGTACTTGAACCAGGCATTTGTCAAATCTCAATTATGGCTACTAAATATATCTCTGATTGTAATCATTATGTGTCTTGATTTGTTTTTCTAATACCCTTTTGCAAACATAGCGTCTATCTTGCTTGGGTTTTTGCAAACTATGCATGGGGCATTAGATCTTTTTCCATCAAATGGTATGACGCGAATATCTGCTCCTGTGGATTCTTTGATCATTTCCTCACATTTTTGGTCTCCACACCATGGAGAATAGAGAAACATTCCATTCTCTATCTCTTTTTTGAACTGCTCAAAATCAATGATATCTTGTATCCTATCGTTAAGAAAACTCCTCGCTTTCTCGAAGAGACCTCTTTGAATCTCATCTAACATTTTAACAACTCCGTCTTCAGTATTGTCAAAAGAAAGATCAGATTTCTTCAGGCTGTCACGTCGTACTAGAACCATTTTGTTTTTTGGTAGGTCCTTAGGACCGATCTCAATTCTGAGAGGAACACCTTTCATCTCCCAATCGTTGAATTTGTAGCCAGGAGTAAACTCATCTCTGGAATCTATATGCGTTCTCAAACCTTGCTTTGTAAGAATCCCGTTGAGTTCATTTGCTTTTTTCAAGACCGTGTCCTTGTCAGATTGAGAAGAGTAGATGGGAACTATAACTACTTGGATAGGTGCTACACGAGGTGGTAATACCAATCCTTTGTCATCGCCATGAACCATTATCAAAGCACCAATGAGCCGCCAAGAAACCCCCCATGAGGTTTGCCATGCAAAAGTCTCTACATTCTGTTTGTCTAGGAACTTTACATCAAACGGCTTTGAGAAGTTTTGACCTAGAAAATGTGAAGTGCCCATTTGTAACGCCTTTCCATCTGGCATGATTGACTCCATGGTTGTTGTATAGACTGCACCTACAAACTTCTCCTTCTCGCTCTTTTTTCCCAGTATGACAGGAATAGCCAGTTCATCTTCCACCGTTCTTCTGTATATGTCAAGTATGGCTGCCACCTCTTCTTCTGCTTCCTCTTTTGTTGTGTGCACAGTATGTCCTTCTTGCCATAGAAATTCTGATGTTCTCAGAAACGGCTTTGTTGACTTGATCTCTGCTCTCAATGCGGAATTCCAAAAATTAATCTTAAGAGGCAGATCTCTCCAACTCTTTATCCATTTTGAATACATGGAATATGCAAGGGTTTCAGAGGTGGGTCTAAGTGCCAGTCTGTCTCCAATCTCAGTGTCTCCAGAATGTGTAACCCAAAAGACTTCGGGTGTAAAACCTGCAAAATGTGTTGTCTCCTTGCTTAGTAGTGATTCGGGAATGAGCACTGGAAGAAATCCGTTTTCATGACCAGTTGCCTTTAATTTTTGATCAACTGACGATTTGATATATTCCCATATTGAATAACCATATGGTCTTAGTACGATTAATCCCTTGACTGGTGCATAGTCTATAAGTTGCGCTTTTATTACTACCTGTGTATACCATTCGCTAAAATCTTCCTTCTTTTTGACCGTGATTCCAATCTCTTTACTCAATTTACATCATTTTAGAGGTTGTCCTAATGAGCCTTTGTTCTTCTACAAAGGGTCGCCTTTACAAAGAACTTTTCCAGTTATTCTACTTTGAAAATTAGGGCAGACAAAACATTGGATAAACGGCACTTCTTTTTTCAAAACAGGGCAGTCGACAGCTTCTCCTTTCATTTTTTTCAGCATCTTGGGGCTGACTCCCTTCAACTTTAATTTTCCTTTATCATCCATCATTCCGGATGCTTTTAGCTCTTCTTTTGTTTGGTCTGACAGTTTGTTTGATGTTGAAGCAGTATTGATTGTAACTTCGTATTTGTGTGGAAGCTCGCTCATGATCTTCATCTTGGTATCTTGAATATATTGCTAGTGGTAGAAAGGATCTAAGATTGCTTAAGATTAATATAATCTCCATCATTTCACAAAGCAGAAACTGATGTTAGCAATTTTCGATGTGGAAGGCGTATTACTTGATGCAGAATTTCTTCCAATTCTGGCAGAAAAAATTAACAAACAAGATGAGATCTGGGAAATTACAAGAAAAGGAATTGAAGGAATAATAAACTGGGAAGAAGGACTAAAGAAGAGAATAGAACTTCTTAGAGGAATAAACTATGAAACTTGTACCGAAGTTGCCAATTCCCTTAAGATAATGACAGGCGCGAGAGAAGCGTGTCATGCTCTCAAGGCAGCTGGTTGGAGATTGATGGCGGTGTCAGGGGGATTTACTATAATGACTGATAGGCTACGCAAAGAACTGGGACTGGATTATGTCTTTTCAAACGAATTGATTTTCAAAAATGGTAAACTTGACGGTGTGGTAATAAATGTAGATTCTGATAAGGCCAAGTCTGCGATAATAAAGACAAAGGAATGGAAAGAAAAAAAGGAGGATATAGTGGTTGTTGTTGACGGTGCAAATGATGTGAAATTATTCGACATGTGTGGACTAGGAGTGGCATTTCGAGCACAAGATGTTGTTAAAGACTTGGCCACTGTAACACTAGAAGAGAAAGATCTCTCAAAGCTTATAGATATAATCAACACGCATTATGGTCTGAAAATACAGTTACAAACTGTTGCTTGAGAGTAGAATATGATTTTAAGCAGTTAAGCAATAGGCTGGTAGATGACATTAGAGATTATTCCAGTGCATGTCCAAAATGAAATCAAACCAGGCGATGATCTAATTGCGTTGATGCTTATTTCAAATTCGGGATCAAGCCTACAAGATGGCGATATTCTTGTTTTCACACAAAAAATCATCTCAAAACAAGAAGGCAGAATTGTAAATCTTGCAAATGTCAAACCTACTCTTCTTGCTACTGGTATATCTAGTGAATACCGAAAAGATCCTAGAATTGTACAGCTGATACTTGACCAATCAAAACGTATAGTCAGAATGCGTGATGGCATAATAATTTCAGAGACAACTCATGGTTTCATATGTGCAAATGCTGGTGTGGATGAAAGCAATGTGAAAGAAGGATATGCAACTTTGCTACCGAATGACGCTGACACATCAGCTGAAACATTACGTAAACAAGTAAAAGAAAAAACTGGAAAAAACATAGCTGTTATTATATCTGATACATTTGGACGCCCATTTAGACAAGGTCAAACCAATGCTGCTATAGGAATTTCTGGAATTGTCTCGATATTGGATTATGTTGGAGCAAAAGATACCTTTGGAAGGACGCTTCGTGTAACTTCTATTGCTATAGCCGATGAAATATGTTCTGCCGCTGAACTTGTTATGGGTAAATCACTTCGCGTACCAATATCCATAGTGAGAAACTATCCTTTTGATAATGCAAAAAATATAATAAATGATCTTATTAGACCGCGATCAGAAGATCTATTTAGGTAGTAAAAATTTTTGAAAACAAAGATTATATTCATAGGTTGAGAGAAGCGATAAACATTGAATAATTTACGGGCCGAATTACACTGTCACAATGAGTTTTCAAATTTTCAACTTGGTTTAAAAGAAACTCCGTATGATTGCGGTATAACAATACCAGAACAACTTGAACAAGCGTATAAAATTGGCCTAGACGCTTTCTTTATCACAAATCATAATACATTAGATGGGTATCACCAGCTTTTAGATTACAAAGAAAATCATGAAAAATTCAAAAATATTCAGATCTATCCAGGCGAAGAGGTTACAACAGATCAAGGAATACACGTGTTAGCATATGGGATAACAAAGACAATAAGGCCGGGTCAAAGTTTTGAAGAAATACTTGATATAGTGAAATCTCAAGACGCTGTTTCTTGTGCTCCTCATCCCTTTGGGCTAAATAATGGGTTAAGGGAGAAGGCAATCCTTTGTGATCTGATTGAAGTCTTTAACAGCAATAATGTTGACAGATATTCAAATCTCAGGGCTTTTCATTTTGCAAAAGCAAACAATATGACAGAGGTGGCAGGAAGTGATTCCCATGTTGTTTCTACGTTAGGTAGATGTATTGATGTTATTCGGGCAGAAAATACTCTAGACAATGTGTTGCGAGCAATGAAAAGAGGAAAAATCACAATTGGTAATACTGGTTATATTACTAGCAAAGAAATGATAGAACACGCGAAATACAAAATTGAAAATTCAAAAGATGATATCATGAGATATTTCAAAGAAAATCATCCTCATCTCACCGGGGTTTGCAGTTTTCTGATAGATGTATTTGAATCAAATCCTAATAGTATGGTCTGGAGAGCGGTATACCAAGTAGCAGTACATCTCACTACAAAACTATCGAATAAAATTAATTTCAAAAATCAAGATTATAACATATTGTATGAACGTAATCTCAGAGCGATATTGCCGATGATCTTGACTTGAATAATTTTTCTTGCGTACATGAATAGATTTTAATATTACTTTACTAGTTTTTTATCCACAGGCGATTAGATATTTCAGAATCATCTCCAACTAAGACAATTGATGTTCGAGGAATGTTCTGTCCAGAACCTGTCTTTAGAACAAAGATAGAAATGGAAAGAATGATAGTTGGAAATATTCTGAAAATTATTGCTGACGATCCGGCATCTGAAGAAGATATCACGCGATGGGTAAATCGAAATGGCCATCAATTACTTGGTATGAACAAATCTGGTAAAGATCTTGAATTTACCATCAAGAAGGTGAAGTAGGCTAATGGCTACTAAGGCAATAAATGATGCCGAAACACTTCTGAAAAAAATTGGTAATACACCTATTGTGAAACTTGTCTCTCTTTCAAACAATCAAGTAGAGTTTTACGCAAAATTAGAATCCCACAATCCATTTGGCTCTGTAAAAGATCGAGCTGCGTTTTGGATGATAAAAATGGCAGAAGAAAACGGTCTCATAAAAAGAGGACACAGTGTAATAATTGAGCCAACTTCAGGAAATACCGGGATTGCTCTTGCAGGAATTGCAAAACTTCTTGGATACAAAGTAGAAATTGTAATTCCTGAAAAGGCAAGTGACGAAACGAAAAAGATAATTGAATCTTTAGGAGCTATTTTATACCAAACCAGTGATGACCTGTGCCCAAAAGTTGGAGCTGGCACAGATCAGAGTATTGCACTGGCAAAATCAATCGCGTCAGCAAGACCTGACAAGTATTATTCTCCTAATCAATATTCAAACGAGGCAAATTTTATGGGTCATTACAAGGGTACTGGTCCTGAAATTTGGGATCAGACAAAAGGAAAGGTAACTCATTTCTTCACAGGGGTAGGAACCGGAGGGACTATAACTGGAATAGGCGCATATCTGAAGGAAAAAAATCAAAACATAAAGATTATTGCAGTACAACCGCAACAAAATCACTTAATTCAAGGTCTGAGAAATTTTGAGGAATCTGCAAAACCTGATCTCTTTATCAAACGTGAACAGGTAGTTGATGATTG
Source organism: Nitrosotalea sp. (assembly GCA_050749325.1). GTDB lineage: Archaea > Thermoproteota > Nitrososphaeria > Nitrososphaerales > Nitrosopumilaceae > Nitrosotalea. The sequence continues at coordinate 5,439 of JBOGRA010000083.1, forward strand.
GATTACGATTACAAACGATGAAGCATTTGCTGCCGTAAAAGAAATATATGAAAAAGAAGGAATGCTGGTTAGTCCATCATCTGCCACAGTGTATGTTGCAATGAAAAAATATGGTATTGAAAAGGGTCATGCGATAGGAATATTTGCTGATGATGGTAGAAAGTTCAAGAGCCTCTATACTCAACAGAAAATATTCACTGACGAGGAATTCGATAAAGCATTACAAGAGGCAAAACATATCTCGACTCCTATGTTTTCCTGATTATTTTCTTCTGCTTTCTGACAGGTATTTGTCAACATCGATGGCTGCCATGCACCCAAATCCTGCCGCAGTAACTGCCTGACGATATCTGTGATCATGTACATCACCAGCGGCAAAGACCCCATCAATATTGGTACGTGTATGGTTTTTGAGCACTATGTATCCTTGATCGTCTAAATCAATTTGACCTTTGAACAACTTGGTGTTTGGTTCGTGGCCTATTGCAACGAATAAGCCACCCACATCCATTATCTCCTGTTGGTTAGTTACTACGTCTCTTATCGTAATTTGATTTACTTTTTCTTTTCCCTTGATTTCTTCGATTATGGAATTCCAATGGAATTTTATCTTGTTATTTTCAAATGCTCTGTCTTGCATTATTTTACTTGCCCTGAGATTATCTTTTCTATGGATGACATGTACATTTTTTGCAAATTTAGTAAGAAATATGGCTTCTTCCATGGCAGAATCTCCACCGCCTGCCACAACTATTTCCTGGTTCTTGAAAAATGGACCGTCACAAGTAGCACAGTATGACACACCCTTGGCACTAAATTCATGCTCTCCTTTTGCGCCTAGTTTTCTGGGACTTGCACCAGTTGAAATTATGACAGAATCGGCTTCGTATTCTTCAGAATATGTTAATACTTTGAATGGCTTTCTCCTAAAATCTACATTTACTACCTCGTCATCAATGATCGTGGTACCCATTCTCTCTGTCTGTTTTCTCATTGTAGTCATCAACTCTGGACCTAGTATGCCATCTGAAAAACCTGGATAGTTTTCAACCTCTGTGGTAAGCATTAATTGTCCGCCAGGCAACATTCCTGAAATTATAAGGGTATCACGTTTGGCTCTTGATGTATAAATGGCAGCAGTATATCCTGCGGGACCAGCTCCGATTATTATTACATCGAATTTTTTCTTTGTTTCTGGCTTTTTATTTTCTGCTCTAATTTCTGCCTGCACAAATAAAATTCATCTACAGTTCATATTTAAATTATGCATCAAGTTTTAGAGATTATCCAGTATGCTTTGGTGCTGATCACACAGTTTTCCATTTTCTATTTGTGTATGCAGTAGATCTTCTTGCCAATGCGCATTGTGCAGGATACATTCCTTTGATTCACAAAAAGGTACTCCAGTAAGATGATAAAATATGGCCTGCAAAGCATATCCTCTAGCAACCAAGTGCAACCGCTCATCACGATATTCTAGAAATTTTCCACTGAATTCATGTTTAATTGCATCTAGGTTCAGACCTTGTGAAATTTTTTCGTACAAACGAAGATAGTAATCCCGTGGTTTTGCCGGCGCTTCAATTATTCCTGTAGTGGAAATAATGGACGGGTTGGAACATATCACGGCCCTGCCATGGTATCTATAATCATCACAATCATAACTGCAAGTCAATCTTGTTGTAAATATGATGTGAAATTTGTCAGACGATGATTCTGAATCAGGTATGATACCTCTAAAAATATTTTGAAGCTCAAAACCATCGTACAAAATTATATTGTTTAATGCATGTGTTGTTGTTTCCAATTGATCTTCAAATGTAATTTCCTCTACTGTAGGTTTGTGTTTCTCAAAAGGTATGTAAAGGTTGAAAATTCTACACAAGGCTAACTGATAAAATATTTTTTCTTTTACGCGAAAATGCTGAAAAAACCCCTGTCGTACTTCAGTGCTTATTCCACTTTGTTTCTGTATGAACTCTGCAAGTTCATTGATCTTGATCTCAGGTATACTTGGTTCATCATACAAAAATATCTTAGATATTCTCAATAATGAAATGATAGTTCGGGTTGATTTATCTT
>JBOGRA010000084.1:0-7479 GCA_050749325.1 Nitrosotalea sp.
TTACGACATATCAAAAAAGAGAAAAACAGGTCCCATTGTGACAAATTTCAGCCTATTAATAACAACTCTCAGCAATTAAGGTAAAACGAACAGATGATTTTAGCACAATAAAATACAGGAAATAATTAATAAAAAAAATTAAGGTTTTTTGTATTCGTTTTTTGTCAGTCTGAGAATAATCTTCTCTCCAACACCCCAAATCTCAGATGTATGAAATATCCTTGAGCTGGTAAGACCCTCAGTTACTTCGATGGATTCAAGTTCGTTTGTATCTTTGTTCATGTGAAGTCGTTTTACCTTTCCAACCTTTTTGCCGTCAATATCAACCACAGTTATGTCTGTTCTTATGGGTGCTGAGGAAAGCAGGACGGATTCTTCAGTAAATCTATCCACATAATCTCGTGACAAGAAGTAATCCTTGTGAATTCCTTCATGAATTGTCACTCCAACCACTTCTAATGTATCTGAGTTTATGTGTACGTGTTTTACCTTACCGTATTCTATTCCTTCTCTGTCGATGACTTTTTTTCCTTTAAACTCGTCTGCCTTTATCTGATTTCTATTAAATTCTAGCGAGGTTGCCATACGTGAGAGTTTCCAAGTCAGTTTATTGAATCAGGTATCAGAGTTTTCAATCTAATAGGTTAAATTCTTTATAACAGAAATTAAACCTATGAAGTTCAAAGAGGGGCCTCTTACTTCTATTCTGGCTACCACAGGAAGAAAGACAGGGAAAGAACACGTCGTAGAGCTCAGAGCGGTATTTCATAATGACAAATTCTATCTTTCAAGAAGAAACTCAAATAGTGATTGGCTAAAAAATGCAATCGCTAATCCTCTAGTCAGGATAACGGTAAATGACATAACCTTTCTAGGTTATGCGTCACTGGTCAAGGATGAAGAATTGACAAAAAAGGTATCCCGTATGAAGTATGCTGACGGGCGAGCAGAGGATTCAAGAATAGTGCTTGAAGTTATCCCATGTGAATGATTGTGGTAGTACCTCGTCGTTCATATTCTTGGCCATCTCTTGTTTCAATCACTACTACAGTAAATGATATGACATCTCGTGGACGGCATTTTTGAGCATCCATATCTAAGTGAAGATCCAGCATTTCAAATTCTTGTGCTGCATCATTTGGTTCATCAATTGTGACATGGTTTGTGGAACTTAGGAGAAATCTCTTTTCCTTTTGGTGCCAACCTAACTTTACTTTGGAGCCATCTCTTCCAACTGCTTTGATGTGGATGTCTACTATGCCAGGCTTTGCAAGTGTATATCCAGACGCATTGTTTACGAAGACCCCAATCTGAAACGGATAGCCTGCTGTGTTTTCTGCCATTTTCTGAATTCCGTCATTCATCACGACATCAACTGCTTTTATTGTGGTTGCAACTTTGGCGATCCATTCATTTGTGCGTTCCACGATTGCATGTATTCGATCCCTCCTTTTTTTGTCATCATCTGATGGAAGTTTGTAATAATCTACCCATGCAAGATAGTCACTGCTAATGTCCTTGATGAACTGTATACATGTTACCTTATAGTCTTCAACGCTTGTAGCTCTTTCCGAGCCCTCATCGTGTGGAATCCCATCTTTGTCAAGTGGAAGCATGAATAAATAATAGAAAACCAGTAATTAAGTAAACTCAATAAATATATGAGAAAATTTCTTGTTTGTAATTATGAGCTTTTCCTCAATTACTGCAGAACTTAGAACAGAACTTGGATCAAACATGCCGCAGATCAGAGTTCTTTTGAAAAAAAATCCAGCGATGGCATTTACAATAATAAATGAAATTGCGTCAAAGGTGGGAAAAAAGCACGGCATAATTCTTTCATTGAATTTCCCACAAAAAGGAAAGATTGAGGATTTTGAATCATATGGAACAGAGAATGTTGGCATGGTCTTTCATCAAAATGGTAGAAATTTTTCAATTGCTCGAGATTTGATAAAATCAAAAGCTGTTGAGATATTAGACAAGCCCCTAGTGCAGGATGCATACATGTATGAAGGAAAAGAGGGTGTCAGAGTCATGTTAGAAAATGCAAGGTTGGACATATTGCCAGCGTCTTTGCATGTTTGGGGTAAATTCGATTATAACATATCAAAGTTTTGTGACTGGCTTTTGATTAACTGTTATCATCTCAGGCCAGGAGTAGATGGAGCCTTGAGTGAGACCAATTCAAAATTATAAATCAGCGTGCCATTAAAATCATATATCTGGGACTTGACAGGCAGGGGCAAATTATCTACAACCCAGATCTTATTTTCATTTGCGCCTATTCTATAAGATATCAAATATGCATTTGCCGAGCCAAATCCAAATGTCATGTTTCCTGTATTTGCCACAGTAAGCGTTTCGTGATTTGCTCCTATGTACATGTCGCCCCAGTCAGCACCTTTTACAAGATATCTATCAGCAGTTGCATAATCACGCATAGAAAACACAGATTGATCTAAAATGTCAAAATATGGTTTTGCTTCACCAGATACATTTGGATAATCATAAACAAGACCAATTTGCACTGTCTGATTTATTATTTTGTCGCTACCGTTAGGTTTTATCTGTACAAGCAGGCTCTGATTCTGGCCTTGCATGGGCAAGAACTTCATGTTAGCTGTAAAGTTAGTGTTGTTAAAAGAGACTTTATACACCATCTCAGGATCATATTGAGATCCTTTTCCCATGTGCCACTGGCTTGCTGCACTTGGTACTGGGTTATAATGCAGGTTTGTAAAGAATGGCCATATCAGCCCTACAGCAGCTGACACGATAACAATAGCAAAAATTGCCACCAGTTTAATGTTGGCCATCTGTTTCAGCTACCTCGTCGTCTTATAGTTAAAGGTTTCAAATAAGCAAATATAGTGGAACGTTACCTACTTCGCACATGTGCGAGTGTGAAAAAGTCCACATGTATGAAGTTGAATTCAAGTTGGATGGCATGGTAGTAGTTCCAACACACAAGAATTGTGGAGATTCCTTAAACGAAAAGCAGGTGGACAAGTTCCAAAAAGAGCTTGTAAGGACATGGGGAATCAAAGACGAGGATGAAAAGTAATACTTTATAAAAAATAAAAGAAAAAAGGGTTAAAACCTATTTCTTGAATGATGCTACCTGTTCTTTACAAACTGATGCTTTGCAAGAACAATTAGCGTCACAATAGCATTCGCCTTGCATTGTGCAATCGCATTCTACTTTATTTTCTGTTGCTGAGTCGCATCCACATGCTGCGTCTGTCATATCTGAGAGATCTCTTACAGGGTTTTAAAGGTTATTAAAAAAATTCAAACCACAATGCGTTATTTTTGATCTTTTATATCCACGAGAAGTTCATTTGCTCTTTGTAATAGTGCATTTGCTTGCTTGTCTATAGCTAGCTGATCGCTTTCAATATCAAGTGCCACCTTTAATACATGGATGTATTCCGGGTTTTTATGAACTTGGTTTTTTATTTTTAGAACATTATTCCTGTTTATGTACCCCAAATAGAAATAACAATCAGACAATAACAAGTTTTCAACTAGATAATCGTATTTTCTCTTGATTATCTTTGAGTGACCGTTATTTTCAACCATGTCAGAAAACCCCATAGTTGACTTCATCATTCTAGGAAGAACAGAGGTAGAGGCCCTTTCCACACCAAGTATATGATGTATTACAGAAAAGGTTTGATTAATCTTGTTTTTTTTCAAATTCCTAGTTATTTCCAACATATGAGTAGGACTAGGTCGTTTTGAGTTAATTGAGAATAGTGCATCTGCAAGAAAATATGAAGCACATTTTGTCCATACTGCAGCAAAAGGATCATTGGTTTTTACCGCTTCCTTGGCTTTGTTTGCAAAGATTCCTGCATCAACTAGACAGCTTTGTGTGTATGAGTTTAAGATTTTTTCCTTCTTTTCCTTTATTTTTGCCAGAAACATGCGCAGCTTCCACTGATCATCACAAAGTATAGTCAAATTTTCTAATTGAGCTAAAATCGAAACGTTGGACTCGGATAGAGAACAATGGTGTAGTTTTATCATGTTTCCAGAAAGATCATGAACTGATTCACCTGACGTGTCATCGAAGACACTAATATTGTACTCACAGCAATCAAGATCGCATGCATCATTTCGGCATCCGCCAAAACCTACTGGATGTTCACATAGTGACAGTAGTTCTGGAATTTTTTTTACATCCACAGGAATTTCAATTGTTGGTTTTGCTATAAAGTATCCAAGCTGTTAAAATTTACAAATACATTGAATCGAAAAACATTTCTCTACATGCATGAAAAATAATTATAAAACCATAGTTCTGGGATGTCATTTATCTCAGTAGAGATCAGATAAAAATCCAACATATTGCAGACGTACGAAAATAGCACCAAAACAACTGATACAGCAAACACTCTTTCATAGAACGTCTTTTTTATTTGTTTGGCTAGAATTAAGATATTGATCCCAATAAAAACAAACGATTAAGAGACAAATAATAAATTAATCCTCTTTCAGCGCGAAAACACATCAATGCTTTCATAAATATATCTTAACTACAATATGTGGTCTCCACAAGCTGCGAAATCCGTACCATTAACATAGTTTAACGAGGTTTATTAGTATTCAAAAATATATCAAAGGTAGTTTGGGCATGAAGATTAACTCTTTTTCTATAGCGATAATGTTGGCGTCAATAATTACTGTCTGTACTCTTACGACCGTGCCTAATGCATTTGCAACTACTTGGTATCCAGGAGAGAATCTAAAACAAGGCGATTATTATAGATACACCGTTGGTGACGTTAACTGGCACAATGGGGCACAATTTGAGATGGACTTTTGGGTTAAGAACCAAACAAACAACAATATTAATTTGGAGATGGTGGTAAATGACGGTGCCATAGTCCAAAAAGGCATAGTTACCATAGGACTTGTTACCCCTGATCCGGTAGGTTATTCCCCCAACATGGTAGATTATGCAAATGTGTACAAGCTTACTTTGGGATGGCTTGATGCTTTTTCAACACATGCCGCTCCTATTGACGTACTTGGTCCGGTCTGGGGCCGTGCAGGACTTTTCGGTGAGGTCACAATAGGTTCTGTGGGTTACCAAACCGTAACGACTCAAGCAGGCACGTTCAAGGCGTCTGCAATCTATTTCCGCGATAGCGGAGTCGATAGTTATCTCTGGGTAGACCCAACACTTCCATTTCCAGTAAAGGCCCTAGTGTATGCGATTAAAACAAGTGGAGCACCAACCATTGGATTTCAGTTTGAAATGCTTGAACATGGAAACAGCCAGCAACCGCCAGCGTTTCTAAATGTCCAATCAACCGGGATACTTGGATCAAGCGTAAATTGTCCAACACCGGACTTTGGAACAGATATTGTTCACAATACAGTGTCCACTGATTCTAATTCGATGAACATAGAGTATATGTACTCTCCAGCTGTGGTTCATCAGGGGTGTCCCATAGACATGAGACTATCGTTTGAACCCAAATATTCTGCAGTTCAAAGGATATCAGACGTTCATTATGACATTTATGCCGTAGATGACAAGGGTAAGGAGATTAGTTCATTTGCCCAAAATCTTGGAAGGACTGACATCTATGCCGCAGTAGGTGATGATGAGCAGACCTTCGTAGAAACACAACCACCTACAATAGTCCATTACCTAGTCAATGTTGTAGGCACAGGACCGCAGTCTGGCTTTACAGATTCAAGCAAGGCAGGTTTGGTAAGTATCGATGTCGCGGTAGCTCCACCGTTTGCACCATCTAGTACATCTACAAATGCAACAACACCTGGAATAATGAACACGACTAGTTCTACACAGTCTACTGTAATTCCCGCGTGGATTAAAAATAATGCAGGTTGGTGGTCCAGTGGACAGATTGGCGATGATCAGTTTGTTCAAGGACTTCAGTACATGATACAACATGGAATAATACAGATACCTGCACAGTCTGGATCTACAGCTGCAACATCTGGAACTCAGCAAATTCCCGCGTGGATTAAAAATAATGCAGGTTGGTGGTCCAGTGGACAGATTGGCGATGATCAGTTTGTTCAAGGACTTCAGTACATGATAACAAGCGGCATAATCAAGATCAATTCCTAATCTTCGCAAGCACCAACTGGAACCCAGCCATGGCATTTTTTACATACCTCAAATAGTTTCCAAAGTAGATAGCTAGAAATATTAAAAGTCTACATAGTTTATCATTTCTGTAAGATTGAGCCAACCATCCAAGAAAACACTTACGATGACATTTCGGTTAGATGAGCAAATAATTAAAAAACTACGACTTGAATCTAATAATCGCCAGATAAGTACAAACACTTTAGTAAATCAAGCCTTAAAGCGATTCTTGGAATGGGGCAAGTTTGAGCCCGTAGCTGGTTTTGTGATGGTAAACAAGCCTGTTTTTTCAGAAGTCTTTGACAAGCTTACACAAAAAGAAATAATCGACCTAGCTTCTCGTGTTGGCAAAAATGAAGTAAGAGACATTGCATTATTTATGAAAGGAAATATAGATCTATTATCCTTTTTATCGTGGTTTGAGATGCGAATGGTAAATTCATCTGTACAAGTGAGCCACTCCAATAATGACGGTTTCCATACGTATGTAATGAAGCATGATATTGGGAGAAACTGGTCAATATATCACAAGACCGTCCTAAAATTGATATTCCAAGAAATTTTCAATCAAAAAATTCTTGTAAAAGCTGATAAAAATACTATTTCATTCCAGTTTTCAGAGTGAATCGTCTTTTGCTGTATTACAGTGTGTACTCTACACATTTATTCTAAATTTACTAATTCTATCTAATGGTTGAGATCGATGCAAGAATACTGATCAATGCACCGCAAGAAAAGGTATGGAAGATAATATCAAAAATTGACAACGACCCAACATATTGGAAAGGAACAACGCATATAAGAAATATATCAAAAGAACAAAACGTCATAACTCGATACGTGTTTCTTGGAAAAGATAACAGGTGTCAACAGAGAGTGATGCTCTTTCCAAAAGAAGGTGTTCACATAAAATGGCTTAAAGGTCCAATTACTGGGATAAAAGACATACTGCTTTCTGCACATGGAAATACAACTACACTTGAGATTCAGATGAACTATAAATTATCTGGTGTTGCAAGTCTATTTTCAAAAAATACTACAAAGAACTTACAAAGGGAAGCAGATCTTGCCCTACAGTTGATAAAAGAAGAATCTGAGGGGATACAACGAACCCCCGTATTGGAAGAAAGAAGATTATGGGCAGATCTCATACACGACAAGAAATAACATCAAACTTGAGATAGTGCCAATATTTTCTAATCATTACATCTTTTATGAGAATGTTGCTAAGATGTCAATGCCCCTGGAACTATGTCAATTTCTCCTTTCATCCATGGATGAACCTGACAATAATACGGAATTTGTACATCATGCGTAAACAAGAAGGTGTACTGTTTTCCAGG
>JBOGRA010000085.1:0-7393 GCA_050749325.1 Nitrosotalea sp.
GATGTGACCAGAGGTAACTGTACTGAAGAGAAGAAAAGCCCCAACTGTAGCAAGAATGTCTGTAATTGCGGACTCCAAACTTAGCATGGCTTTTGTTTCCTCAGAGACTTTTAGATTTCTGACTAGCCCAAAAACAATAATTGAACTACTTCCTCCCACCATTATTCCAAGCAGTATACCGTTGAGCCATTGCCAGCCAAGACCATATACTGCAATAACTGAAACTATTACTACGGATACAACAAAACCAAAGATGGCAAGTAAAAATGCAAAATGCGCTGTTTTAATTATGCTTCTTATATCCAAGTTTAGACCACCATCAAACATTATGATTATCAGTGCTAAAGCTGCAAAATATGGAGATATTTTGATAACAGTGTCAGCACTCACTATTCCAAAAATGGGGCCTACAATTACTCCAGCTATCATGAGAAAAGCAACATCTGGAATCCCGGTTTTTCTGAAAAATGCCTCTCCGATAACACCTAGAAATATTATGATTCCAACAGCAAGAAGAATAACCTCTGCTGATGCAAGAGGAACATTATGAAATACTGATTGGTTAAGATAGTGATTAAAAGAAGACATCGAATTTTTCAAAAAATTTGAATCTAGGACTTGTTGAATTTTATTGGAGTAGGTAAAATTCCCTAAAATAGAATGAAAGAGAATTGATGTAGGCATTTGCACGGCAATATCTCTAGACAGTGACGTTTTTAATATCTACTATCCAGATGGTTGTCTCGATTGATCAAGTTAAGTTAGCTAGTCTGTAAAGATTGAAAACTTGTTGTCATTCTACCAGATTAGTGTTCTATGAATTTGATGTTGGCAATACAGTTACTGTAATCTCACCTGAAATGCTGGCATTAAAGTCTGGAGCACCTGAATATGATGCATAAATATGGTGCGAGCCAACTGGCAGAGACGTACTAAAGATTACCTGACCTGCAAAAATTGGGACTGGTTTTCCCGTGGGTATTCCATCAGTGTAAAATTGTACTTCGCCGTAATCTGGGGATGGCAATACTGTTGCTGTAAATGTTATGGATTGGCCAAATTTTACAGATGATGAATTTGATATTATTGATGTGGTGGTTGGCTGGACTGGGGGTGTAAATGTTATTGATGGACCTGATCCTGTGGATACAGTACTTGACGATATAGTCATGTTAGTTGATGCTGGAATTGAACAGGGAATTGTAATAGACCAGTCGGGAAGTTCTCCAATAAAGCACTGATATTTACCAGATTGGTCATAGAATTTTGTTACGTATTTCCAGTTCTCTTCTGCATGGATCGGTATGAAAAATCCAGATGTTATGTTGAGCATAACAACTATCGCCACGGCTAAAAAAACTAACTTGAAAAACAATGATGATCTTCTTTTGTCAATCTGTCTAGTTAGTAGAATAAACAAGAACACGATTGCAAAAAAGAAATATCTTTCTTGTGCTTGTCCACAAAGACAATTCCAATCAATAAGCGAGTTCTTAATTACAGATGATAAAAAGAGAGTTGCAATAATGCAAACCAACGTGTATATCTCAAACTTTATTCCATTTTTGATGGAATTTAACAAAATAAATGTAACTAGTGCAAGAGGTATGAGATACATCCACCATCCTATATGTTGAAAGATGTCAGGAGTATTGTGATAAAATATCTTGGTTGCAGATATGGTAAGGCCGTTTACAGTTGATAATAAAATATCGTTTGTTGTATGTGTAGCTGGTCTGAGTTGTTGCAAATAGTTGATGGAAATTGTCAGTGCTTGAACAAACAGTAAAACTGTAGGTATAACATAGCTAGATATTGTTACTATCTCGTTTTTGTTTCTTCGAAGTTCACGTATTATCACATAGATCAATACTGGAAGAAAGATGACTGAAAAGGCCGATGATAGAAATGACATGGAGCAGAAAAAGGCATAAAGATATTTCTTTTTCCTAGACTTTTTCTCAAATTCATCATATCTGAATAACAACAGTGCTACAAAGAGCATAACAAATATGTTCAAAAACCACTGAATGCTGGAGATGTTTGAATAGATCTCCTCAGTAATTCCTGGAACAAGCACAACAAATAGCCCACAGAAAGCACGAAGCAAGTCATTCTTTATTATGAACCGAAATTGCCGGGTTGCAAAAAATACTCCACACATTGTTGAAATGATAATTGCAGCTAGATTCATCCCAATTGGGGCATTTGCGATACCAAGTAACTGCAAAGAAAAAAATGTTACAAGAGTTGGGATGAGATGAAAATAATAATAATGGACAACAAAAAGGCTACCCCAAGAATGCTGTATTGCTGGCCACAAAAGAACACCTATGTCTTCCCATCTGGCAGGCAGTGCCAGTACATGGATGGGTTTTCTTAAAAGAAGAAGCACCACACCAAAAAAGTATAGCAAAGGTAGAAACCATCTAGTACTTTCACTTTCATAGATGATCGTTCTTATTTTATTCTTCAAATTAATAAATAAAATAAATGATGGTTCATTTATGTAATTATTTCATGGGATATTATCACAGGCATGAGTTTTGAAGTTTAACTTTTCTAAAGCGACCAATTTTGATTTTAACTTGAGATCTTAGACTAGAGCCCAATTTTTATCATAAGATATTTTATGTGAACAAGTCAATTCTTTCTGCAAAATTAAGATTTTTTATTAGAAGATATGCCTTATCAGCGTAATTCTACACCATTAGTTTATTTCAGGTTCCATTAAACTAAACCATTCACCAAGTTAATTGACATGATGTGTGTTTACAATAAATAATAGTTAAAATCCCCTCATGCGCATGCACAGAACAGAGGAAAAAATAAGGTAAAGAGAGAGGTTAGCAAAAACTAATTAATTATACTTTATTTAGTAGAGACAAAAATGAAAGTCACTCAGCTATATTCTGCTTCGGTAATCGTGGAAGATAAGGATGCAAAGATATTGTGTGATCCTTGGTTAGTAGGAGAAGAATATTTTGGTTCGTGGGGTATGTATCCACCCTATAATTTCAAGCCAGATAACTTCAAGGACATAGATTTTATTTATATCAGTCACATACATCCCGACCATTGCAGCTTCAAAACATTGTCCAGACTAGACAAGAATATTCCAGTATTAATTCATAATTTTCCAATAAAGTTTCTAAAAAATACAATTGAGAACCTTGGCTTTAAGGTTGTAGAATTAGAACATAATTTACGAATAAAACTGAGAAATAATTTACACGTCAACATACTTGCTGGAGATAATTGTAACCCAGAAATCTGTGGTAAATTGATGGGATGTGTCGGATTACAATCAAAATTTGAAACAGCGCAGATTGATACAATTGCAGTATTCGATAACGAAAATCAGGTAATCGTAAATGTCAACGATTGTCCATTACAGATAGGGGAAGATACTGCTTTTGAAATTAAAAAACAATATGGTAACATAGACCTATTATTGTTAGGATACTCTAGTGCAACATCATATCCACATTGCTATGAACTTGATACTAGTGAAAAAATCAAAGAAGCTGAGATAAAACAACATAACAAGCTCGAATCAGCAAAAAGATACGTTGAAATTTTTGAACCAAAGTTCTACGTTCCATTTGCAGGGAGATATACTCTTGCTGGGAAGAATTTTTATTTGAACCGATTTAGGGGTGAACCTGAGCTTGAAGTTGCCTTTGATTGGTTTGCGGATAATGGTTCAAAAAAATCCAAGGGAGTATTATTGAACTACGATAACCATCTTGATTTGGATACCGGAAAGGCGTCAGAAGATTATATCAGAATAGATAATGAGGAAAAAATGAAGTATTGTAAGGAAAAACTCCTTAATGTGAAATTTGACTATGAAACTGAGCGAGTTCCTACCGCAGAGGAACTTTATCAATTGGTACCAGAATCATATGCGAGGTTTGAGAGGGAAAGGAGCAAGATTGACTTTTCATCTGACGTAGTAATTCTTCTACCGCTATCAGATAAGGAGATGGTGATGATATCTCGTGATGGTACTGGATTCAAAAGAATTTCATCAGAATTGGAACACACCTTTAAGAAATATATCAAGATAAGTGTTGACCCACGACTTTTAAGATGGCTCTTACAGGGACCAAGGAAAGCAAACTGGTCTACTGCAGATATTGGTTCACACATATTGTACAAAAGAGTACCAAACACGTATCACCGAGGACTCTTTCGAGGCTGGAACCATTTCTATTCTGGCAACTACCAAACATCGATAGCATGAGTTGGTACAATTTTTTCCTATCTCAGGTAATCTCATTATGAAATTCATGTAACAATTGATGTTTTTGTTTTGAAGAAATCCAGTCTACTTTTTTGTCATTTTAATTGGCGGGTCTAGTGGGATTTGAACCCACGACATAGGGATTTCTCCGAAAAGATCATAAGAGTCCCTCGCTCTACCTGGCTGAGCCATAGACCCGCAAGATAGCAGACGCTAAATTCGTTATTTAAACTTGGTCAAAAATAAAATGATTTAGTTTTTGACTGTCTCGATTTGGGAATATTTTTCCAGTATTTTTGTCAATACTGTAGAAACTGGAGCATTGTTCATTTTCTCTTTTTCTTCCAAGAGTTTTCTGTATGCATCAAGTGTGATGTATACTGGAATTGAACCATTGCCTTCCAATAATCCCCTAACTTTGTACAAGGCAGTCTCCATTCCCTTCTCAGCAGTCTTTGCAAACTTAATCTTGTTGAGAATTCCACCCAGAGGACCAAATGGCATTTCATAGTTTACGGTCATGGTAACGCGAGTTGATTTCTCACCTAGTTCTTTGAACTCGACTGAGATATCCCATGCTTTGAAGGGTCCTTTGATCATTTTAGCTGCAATCTTTTGCTCTTGTATAAACTCAGTTGTCTCACAGTCCCACTCTAGTCTCTTGCCATCAAAGTCACCTATCACTCTAAAGGTTGTGCCTACGCCCATTCCTGCTTTTACATCCATGGGAACTACGGTCATTCCTACTCGTTCTTCGAACTGGTCAGAAATATGCTCGGGTCTTGCAAAATATGTAAAAACATTCACGGTCTTTTCTTTGATGTCAATTGATTTATTGACAGTAGTCATACAGTGGGCAATCTTTGCCAACTTGATTTAAAGCTTTTGGTAATTTTCAGAGATCGAAAGACTTGTAGAAACAGCTGAAGGTGTTTTTTGTCGATTACTGATTTGTATCTTTATTGTGTCAAGGATCTAATAATATATTAAAGAAACAGCTGGTAAAAAGAGATGGTTAACTTTTCATTTCTAGTTACCATATTTGTTCTAGTGTTGGTCCTCTCTCCCATGATACGCTATGCGGGCGCTCATTCGGATCTAAACTCTGGTGACGAGGCGATAGGAAATTATGAAGTTCAGGTAGCAACAGACCCTGAGATCCCATCTGCAAACCAGCCTTTCAAATTAAGTTTCAGAGTTCTAAATTACCATTCAGCCTCTGACCTGCTCAATTCATTTGACACTAGGCTAAGCGAGGTTGATCATTTTAGGATGGGAGTTAGGATTTACTCCAACAACGAACTAGTATCAACAATTCCAGTGCAAGACTTCAAGGGGGGGGAGTGGTCCACTAGTTACATATTTCATGAAACTGGAAACCATGTCATGTACGTTGATCTCTACGATGTAGGGCCTGGTGGAAAGCCCCTGACATTTATTTACAATATCAGCGTGCTTGACATATTTGGTCCAATATTTGTGTATATCATCTCATCAGGAGGCATGGCGTGCTTTGTCTTGCTTGGATGGCTAGTAATTGTGAAAAGAAGAGTGAAATCTAAACACTAGTCTTTATGGTGGCACCGCGAGGGAGCTTGAACGCATATAGTGCGGTAAGAAGAGTCATTGCAAATAGCAATATGCCAATGCCATTGTGAATTGCAACTATTGTTGCCTTGAGTTGTGTGTTGATGACAATTGCGCCAAGCACTATCTGCGATGCTGCAAATACTGCTGCAAGCGTTCCAGTGATTCTAAGATTCTTGTGAGAGCCTGCAACTTTCCAGCTTGCAACTGCAGTAGCTATTATCATAACGCCAGTCATTGCGGCAATCAGTCTATGGGTCCATTCTGTCAGGTATTCTGCAGAAGGCAGGAATCCACTGGGGCATAGCGGCCATTGGGGACACTCAAGTCCCTGTCCGCTTGACTCTAGATATCCCCCAATGAACATTAGACAATAAAGAATTACAAGTGAAGCAAGTGCAAGATACTTGAAATACATTTATTTTTCTACGATAAAGTTGCCGTCCATTCCAAGAGCGGCATGTCCTGGGACAGTGCAGATGTAATGGTATAATCCAGGTGTTCCTGCAACAAATGTCACATCGCCAGACTCTCCTGGTTTCATTGGTGAATCAGGAGTCTTGAATGCAGAATTCCAAAGAACCCCACTTGGGTTGCTAGGATCTGTTACTATGGCAAATGCATGAAATGATTTGCTTGGGTTACTCAAGTGTATTGTTACTGTATCGCCAGAGTGTACCGTAATGTCTGGATTAGCTCCTGATGAGCCAATTGTTCCATTAAAGCCATATTTTGAAAAGTCAGAACTGATCTCAAAAGCAAGTGAGTACGAATCTTTCTGTCCATTTGGCGGTACAGTTCCACCCGTTCCTGCTGGGATGCTACTGGCTCCGCTTCCGCCTCCCACAATTATCTTACCTTCCATACCAAGTTCTCGGTGGCCTGGGACTGCACAGATGTAATAATATGTTCCGTCAGACGACGGAATAAAGCTAACAGTGCCACTCTGTCCTGGCTTCATCGGGCTATCGGCAGTTCCTATTGTAGTGCCGTCAATTGCAGGTCCTGGACCGCTTGTTGATGCAGTAACTGCAAATGCATGAAATGATTTGCCGCCGTTTGTTACAGAAAATACAATCTTGTCACCTACATTTGCATGAATATCAGGGTCTGCACCAGGAGATCCTATAGGCGCGTTAAACCCATAATTTTTGAAATCAGGAGACTCTACAAACTTTAACGAGACATCAATCTCTTTTCCTGTAAATGTTCCCTGTGTTGCTGATGGACCAGCAGCCGCTCCTTGGGATGCAGCTTTGTTCATCTGCTCTTCTTGAAGCTTGCCTGCTTCTGGCAAGTAAGAGTTCCAGTAATCATAATGTGTGAAAAATATGAGGCCACCAACTATTTGGATGCCAATAATAATCGCAAGCATCTTTCCAAGCCTTCTAGGCGATGTCCTATAGATCGTATCTGGGTGGGTGTTATTACTCATGTCAGTATCCCGAGTGGCCGCCGTGCGGATTCTTTGCCTCTATAGGATAGTAATACTTGCCTCCAATTCCCCACGGATCGTCCATGTTGGCCGGCTTGCCTTTTGCAGAATAGTATATCAAT
>JBOGRA010000086.1:0-7378 GCA_050749325.1 Nitrosotalea sp.
AGGCCAGGTTATGAACTTTATAAAAAATTCAAAGGTATTTACCGTACAAGAACTGTCCAGACAAACAAATGTCAAGGTATCAGCAGCAAACGCATACTTGCTAAACTTGTTAAAACAAGGATCAATAAAGCGAATAGGCGGATATAGCGGACATCATATCTATGTGCCGTCTTGAGATATAGAAAATATATCGCCGGGTTTAATTTCTCTTAACGCTTCCAAGTTTGACGTTATTTTGCCAACAAGCGTCATAAGTTTGGCGGAGGGAACATCTTCTAAAAAGAAACAAATTGAACCGTTTGATGCCATGAAACCAACCTCGCCTTTTTTGAATTGTGTTCTGAGTTTTTCACCTCCTGCTGTAAGAGATGTGTCCATGAATGCAATGGAATTTCCCATCATGTGTGAATTACCTTCAAGTGGTAATACTCTTAGTATGGTACCGACAGTTTTTGGTGCAAGATGACGTTTTAATTCTAATTTCATCTGTGCCTTTCCTTTCAGCGATAGCGTTAGATCAATTTTGGATACCGATCCGGCGCTCATTTTTGAACCAGAGTATTATGAAATATATAACGTTTCTTGCCGTTCCATCTTAATGTCTGATGAACCTGAGGAAGTTAGTGTAGATACTGAAGAGGTTCCAGCAGAAGAAGAACCTGCAGAATTAATTTCACCACGAGAGGCAGAACCTGTAGAAGTTGTATCTGAGGAGGGAGTAGAAGAAAAACCGGTAACTAAGAGAGGAAAGAAAGAACTCTCACCAGAGGAACTTGCAGAACAGGAAAGGCTACAAAAAATTATTGCCGCAAGAGAGATTATCGAGGTAGATCCAGTACACATTCCAATAGAATATGAAACTACAGGAAAGGGCAAGATCATGATAGGTCCTCCTACACTTACACGATTTGAAAAAGCCAGGATTCTTGGAGCAAGAGCATTACAACTTTCACTTGGAGCTCCACCATTCATTTCAGTACCTAAAGAAGTAGCAACCTCACTTGATTTGGCTTACACTGAACTTGAAAAACGTGTTATCCCAATTACAATAAGACGTGTACTACCAAATGGCGACTTTCAGAATATTTCAATTGATCTTTTCGATTAATGGATGATTTGTCGATAAGATTTTAATAGAATGTATAATTTGGTGTTTGATAGAGTTTGTTGAGTGGAATAGAGGAAAATGTACAACTAGATGATGTGTTATCCAACTCAAAAGATGGAAAATTGATCGTAATTAATCAACAACCAGTAATGGAATGCGCGCTTGATATTTTAACAGAATTGGTAAAACATGGGACAGTGACTCTCAGGGCTAAAGGAGATTCAATACCTACTGCAGTTGCAGTGGCAAACGTGATAACTGAAAACATGATGAAAGGTAATTCTAAGATATCTGATATTATAGTGGATAGTGAGAGCCAAGGAAATCACGGTCCGCTTGTCTCAATAATTGAAATATCTATAACTAAAACAAATTAGAAAGTGCTTCCTGGACCTTTGAGGAGCATGCTTTCACATTCCTTGCATATTGCCTCGTCTATGTTTGATTCTAACTTGTGGTGTATGTCGCAGATCAAAAGACTTGATTTTATGTAATTGCAAAGGCCTATGAATTTTGAAAGGCTAGAAGGTGTGTATGCCTTATTTGATGCTAAATTGTTACAAATGTCGCTTATCATCTCTGATACTTCCTTAATTGCAAGAAGCTTATGGATTAATTCCGGATCCCCTCTGGTCCCTCTTACATAGTTACTAATTGCAGCTTGAGTTACTCCTAACATCTTTGAAACTTCCTCCTCTCGTATTTTGTGATCTTCGATGAGCTTTTTAGCCAAGATGGCTCTTAATGCAGGAATTAGTGTCTTTGTTTCAATTTCGGCAGGCAACAGCATGCCATTTTTCTCTTTGTAAAATATTTAAAGCTAATCTTTATCGTCATGATAACTTATTTGAGAGATCACTTCAGACCAACTGATTGCAAGATATTTGTTCAAGACTCCAGTCGCTTGTATCTGACGCTGTTATGAGATGTAAATCTGAAAGCATTTCTCTGTCAGGAGGCCTTGATTCATCAATCATTGCATCTTGTCTTGGTGCCAAAACAACTCAAGCATACGTCATGGTGGCAGCAGATTTTCCATCAACCGACCTGGTGAGTGCTCAACTAGTTGCTAAGCTCAATGACCTGAAACTAACCGTAATTTCTGCATCCGTTGATGAATTATTGCAAGCAATTGAACAAACAATCAAAATTCTACATGTTTTTAATCCTATTGAAATCCGAAATAATATTGTACTTTATTTTACAATAGAAAATGCAAAGCGTGATGGCTTCAAGTCTATTGTGACAGGTGATGGGGCCGATGAGCTTTTTGCAGGTTATCATTTTTTTCAAAGAATGTCGCAGCTTGAACTACAAAAAGATCTTGAACGAATATGGAAAATAATGCACTTTCCATCAGTCTCTATATCAAAGGCTCTTGGAATATCTTTGCAGACCCCATTTCTTGATGATAAAATTATAGAATATGCAAAATCCATACCGTCTGAACTCAAGGTTCATGAAGAAAATGGCAAAAAATATGGTAAATGGGTTCTGAGAAAAACATTTGAGAACATATTACCACAATCAATTGCGTGGAGAGATAAGGATGCAATGCAGGATGGCTCAGGCACAAACGGACTAACACATTTTTTTGATAGTCTGATACCTGATTCGGTCTTTTCGGAGAAGACCAAAAAATATCTAGAAAAAGAACAAATCACATTATTATCAAAAGAAGCGCTTTATTATTATGAAATCTATCGAGGATACTATGATTATCCTGCCAAACTTGGATTGTCAAAAAACAAATGTCCGTATTGTAATTATTCTGTTGAGGAAGGATCACATTTTTGCCGAATGTGTGGGGCTTTTCCTATCTAATCCTTTTTCCATTTATTGGGTTTTCTTACAAAAATTCTCTTGCAGCCGTGGCAACAAAAGTAATACTTTTTTCCTTTATACTCATGTTCTAGAGCAAGTTTCTCATCAAGCTCTATACCGCAGACTGGATCTACTGGCATGTTTTGATTCGTCTATCATTTGTATTTAAAACTTACAATTGTGACGACAATCTATTAACAATTTCAGAAAATTCTTTTTCACTTAAAACTGGAATCTTTGCTAGTTCTAAATTCTCGTCGACATGAGAAGGAGATTTTTGTCCTACCAATGGTGCTATGACACCTGGTGTAGATCTGACAAATTGAATTGCTCTGTGAGATGGCCGTGTTAATTCTCCAAACTCAGGTAAGACATTTGGGCCTAGAAGTTTTGTCTGCATGAGAGGAACGCTTGTGAAAACTCCTATTCCAAGCTTGGTTGCTGCCTCAAAAATACTGAATGCTGTACCATCATGTATTTGATTTTTCATGGTTAGGGCTTGATCAAGATACATGTTGTACGGAAGTTGGATGAACTTGAATCCATTTTCAGAACCACCTATGTCTCTGGCCATCTTGACAATGTCAAAGATGGAGAGATACTGCTGATGTTCTTGTGGCACTCTAAAACAATCCAATGTGGCCATTCCGTAGTACCTTATTGTTCCAGATTTTCTTTGATTTTCATAAAACTCAAACACGTCTCCAAGTCTTTTCATGAATTCATCTTTTGTCATGTCTTGAAGCTGTCCTTCAGCAGCATTATGCAGATACATCAAGTCAACGCACTCTAGCCCCAGGTTCTTGAGACTTCTGTTTAATTGATCTTTAAGATATGGTATTGTCATACAGTGATATCCAGAAGAGATGTCGCCAGATTTGATTATGTTGGATTTTACAAGAGTATTTTGAATATTCTGCCAAAAATCCTCTTTTACATCTCCGTCATTTGCAATGTATCCATTTTTTGTACTTATGAATAACTGATCCCTTTTCGCTTTGTTCTTTTCAATTATCTGAGCAATTGCTTTGCCTACTGATCTTTCCGCCTTCTGTGATCTATAATTGATAGCGGTATCTACCACATTTACCCCCAAAGTAATTGATTTTATCACCGCGTCCTTGACTATTGTATCAGTCACATCGTCTGGATTTCCAAGATACGTGCCTACTCCAATAGATGATAACGTTAATCCGTCGAATTGTTTGAAATGATTCTTTGCAACATTTGGATGATTCTTTGCAAACTCGGCCGTCCCTTCTGATGTGGAATACCCAGTTATCACGAAATATCTTTAGATGTGGTTGATTTAACTCTACTGAGCAATTTTCATGAGATAGTCCACAATAAAACTTACAACAAGTAAAACACCTGTGATTCTGCTATATGATACAAAGTTTTTCATTATCGGAACAAATCCTTCAATCTGATCAAATTTTTGTTTCAAGGACATGCCAGATTTTATTGCGATGGGTATGGTAACAAGTGTGATGAGAGATACAATTGGAAAGAGACGTAATGTAACTGCAGTTATGATTACTCCATATGATATGGCTGGAAAAATCCATATGCTTGAAGCGGCCTTTGCTCTTCCAAGTAGTATGACAAGCGTTTTTCTTCCATGAGACTTGTCTGCATCATAATCTGGAAATGAATTTACAAAAAGAACGGTTGATGATAAAACTCCGGATACTATGCCTGCAAGTACAGGTTCGGCGGCTATCTGGGATGATTGAACAAAATATGTTCCAAGTACTATCATTACGCCTTTGATAGCAACAAAGACCTCGCCTAGACCTGAATCCACTATTCTTGTGGAATAAAAATAGATTGAAACAATTGCAAATCCCAAGATTATTGCAACTGTTATGCCTCTTTCAAATACAAAGTATGCTCCAATTAATGCACCAACAACTAGCAGAATAATTCCTGCGCGATAGACTTCAGATGGATTGAGTAATCCCTCAGGTAAAACTCCGGTACCTCCACTGAATTTGGTTCTCTTAGTTTCTGTATCTATCTTTCTTTTATAATCCCAATAATCATTGAGCAAATCTACACTTGCATGTAGCGCTATGACACCTGCTAATGTTAACCAAGCAAATTCTAGGTTGATAGTTGTATTTTGCCACCAATTTATGGCAAGACCAAGAAAAACTGAGATTATTGACGCAAGTAGAAATTTGATTCGAACTATGCGTATCCAAGCTGACAGCATTATGTAATGTTTGGTCGCGGTCTATTTCGGTATATTGTCTGTACTATAATAGGTGGTAATTGATTATCGTAATTTTTCCAAGTCAACACTTTCTATTGGCTTTCTGCCGTTGAAGCCTTCGTCCTTTCCATGCCAAAACTTGATCTCAGTTTCGCCTTCTTTCCAACAAAGCCATATTTCTTCATTAAATCGAAGTGATGGAAAATCCAGCAATCCATCGTCTATACTTTTTAAAATTACGCCAGAGCTCTCCATATCTTCTATTGCTTTATAAAAACTCGAGATTGCTGTATTGAGTTCTTGTTTTTTGAGTGCGTACTCTTTGAAACTAGCCATGTATTTGGGATTTGTTTCAATCTCAGTTTGTATTCTTGTAGCCTCATTTTTCAGATTTATCAGATCTTTAAATTTTCTAATTATGGAAGGAAGCATCGCGTTTGCCTCTTTGAGAGTAAAATGTGAAAACATTAGCAAACTAGCACGACGGCCCAGTTAAAAGTATTAAGTTTCGCTAAGGGATGATATTACTTCGGCAATCATTCTTGATGCCAGGTGAGATGTTCTGTCCCTGATGTCGTAACTTGGACAAACTTCCATTATATCAAGTCCAATAATCCCTTTCTTTGCTATTGATTTGAGAAGATATAGCACCTCAAGATTTCCAAGTCCTAATGGGACCGGAACTGAAACCCCGGGGGCATAAGCAGGATCAATCACATCCATGTCTACTGAGACATATGTGTTTTTTCCAATCATATCAAGTATGGTTTTGTCAATTTTTGTAATGCCATTTTTGAGAATGTCGAGAGGGGTTATTACCAATAAATTATATTTTTTTATATTGTCTATCTCTTCTTGTTCTGGAGTTCTTATCCCTATCTGAACACTTGATTTTGTATCAATATCAGGTAAGACATCATACAAGACTGAACCGTAATACCCGCTAGAAGAGCTATTGAAATCAGGATGGGCGTCAAAATAGACAAGAGATATCGGACCATGTTTTTTGGAAAGTGATTTGATGATTCCTGTAGAAACAGAATGATCGCCACCTATAGTTATGGGAATTTTTGATCCTAATGCTATCTTGTCTATCACATCATTAACTTCAGTCCTTAGTATGTTTCCATAATCGTACACTTTCTTGTTTATGCCGCCAAACGGAAAGCCGGCAGAAATCTGGTTGCCCCTTTTGTATGTGTCTCTTATGTTAGAAATCTCTCTTATCTTATGAGGTGCCTCCGAAGTGCCTTTACGTAATGAATGCGATTTTGATTCGTCAGGCACTCCTAAAATTACAACATCTGATTCGTCATAATTCTCAGTATTTGCCCAGCATATTTTCATCCTTATACTAACAATTTGTAATTATAAAAAATTGACTAGTAAACATACAAGTATGATGACACAACATGGCTAGACTTGATAAAATATGTCTCCAACCAGTAATCTCTGTGTCTTTCCCTTGCTCAAAATCAACAACGCACCATCAACATCTATTCCTACGGCTTTTCCTTTTATTTCTCCGCTAGGGGATGCTATCTTGACATTTCTTCCGACAGTCGAAGATCTTTTTTCCCATTCACGTCTGATTCCATGGAGATTGTTTGTAACTAGTTTGTTGTATAGCTGTTCGAGTTCATGCAGGAACGCTTGAAGCAGAAGCACAGGATCTGACTTTTCTTTCTTCCCAACCAGTGTTGTTACACCATAAAAATTCTCAGAATTCTTAACAATTTTAGTTATCACACTAGGTTGAATTTTGAAATTTATTCCAACGCCAATGACCAGATAATCTATCTGATTAGATTCGATTGATGCGTCAACTAGTATTCCGGCTACTTTCTTGTCATTTAGAGTAAGATCATTTGGCCACTTTAACTTGGGCCTTAACTGAAGTATTTTTTCTATGGAAATGGCAAGAGCAAGAGAGGTAAGCATAGGAAATAGCGAAGCTTGAGAGATTTCAAAATTTGGCTTGAGAAGTACTGATATCCATATGCCGCCTCTTGGAGATACCCATTTTCTATTTTGTCTTCCTCTACCGTGAGTTTGATGTTCTGATATTACAATAGAGCCATTCTCATATGGCTTCGAAGCTAGCTTTAACGCAAAATTCTGTGTTGAATCTATTGTGTTAAAATAATATATTTTTCTTCCAATAGTTTCTGTTTGTAGTCCGTCTGAAACCTCCCAAGGCAATATTAGATTTGTTTTAGCAATTAGTT
>JBOGRA010000087.1:0-7304 GCA_050749325.1 Nitrosotalea sp.
ATTTTATCTTCAATTCATCAGAAAGTACAACAATCCCATCTCTAGAAAACGCATAATCTTTCCTTCTTATTTGATCTTGAATCTCAAAAACACTTCTATCAATAAGATGTCTAAACGGTTCTATCATATCATAAACCAAAGCAAGATGAGATTCGTGATTCCTATGGTAAAATCCAACATAGCAATCTAGTCCTAAGGTGTTTAGTTGTTTTGTTACTTCGGCATATAAAATAGAAAATCCATAATTCAAAAGTCCATTAATTACATCAGAAGCATCCTTTGGTCTAAAAGTTCTAGGATTATTCCTAGAATGAAACCTTAATTCAGGATCTATTAATTCTGAAAAAGTAGGATAGTACAGTTTAGCAACATCGCTTTCAACTTTTATTATATGTCTAAGATCTTTCGCATAATCTAATTTAGAATAATGATTTTCCATAATAGAAATTGCTTTTCTGATCTTTTCTTTTACTTCAGGTTTTACTTTACGAGAATAATTCATGGAAGATCTTTGATTGTTGCAGATCTGCCATGCTTTGTTATATTCACTATAGAACCGCTTTGGCTCTGTTACAAATTCCTTGAATAGTTGTATCTGTGATTCTATCTTTTGCGATACAATCCATTTTCGTAAAAATTCCAATTTCTTGGGATCTCTAAAGGTATCATACTGGTTTTGCCTGATTAATGGTTGATGGCCTCCGATCTTATGAAAATAACTGTATAGCTTACCGCGCTTGTCAAGCATTACAACATTGATGTTTGATTCTGATAGGCGCTGTAGCGCTTCTGTAGAGACAAAACCATTTCCCTGAATTATGACTTTATCAAATGGGCAGGCGCTTGAAGGCAGTTCTAAAACTTCTCTTTTCTTAGAAAAAGGATCTATTCCTTGAGAGAAAATCATTCTAGTGTTTTTTACCTTGATCGACAAACCATAGCCATGCAAGAATAATGATTTCACAAGTTCATACTTGTTTTATTGATCTAAAGTTTTACGACAACTAGCAGATTTTTAGGTTCAAAGTGGGGGGATTCCATTTTATTGTGGCTCGATAGTTGCAGGGGGCTTGCTTGATACAACATAGCTTACCCACGCAACATCTTCAACCTCATTTGTGATTCTGTTGCTTATCTTCTCAAGTATCTCAGAAGGCAGTCTAGTCCAGTCTGCAGTCATTGCATCAATCGAGTCCACGACACGAACAAGAACAACATGCCCAAATTTTCGCTCATCACCCACCACGCCGACTGCTCTATCATCTCCCACTGCTGCAAAAGCTTGCCAGACCTTGTTATACCAACCTGCAGCCAAAAGCTCGTCTTCAACAATTTTGCTTGCCTGCTGACATATCTGCAGCTTCTCAGATGTTACCTTGCCCATTATCCTAACAGCAAGACCTGGGCCCGGAAATGGGTGACGATTTAAAAGCTTGTCTGGAACGCCGAGGATCTTTCCTATCTTTCTTACCTCATCTTTGTACAGAAATCTTAAGGGCTCAAGTATCTGCAGGTCAAGCCAAGAGGGTAGTCCACCCACATTGTGGTGGGTCTTGATCACAGCAGCAGGTCCCTTTGATACTCCGCTTTCAATCACATCTGGATAAAGTGTACCCTGGGCTAACCACTTGAATGGACCATTCTTTTCTGCAAACTCGGTAAATATCTTGACAAACTCTTCACCCACTATCTTTCGTTTCTGTTCAGGATCTGCTATATCATTTAATCTTGAAAGAAATCTTTCCTTTGCATTAATTACAGTAAAGTTCATTTCAAAATTATTATTGAACATGTCCTCTACTTCTTTTTCTTCATTTAATCGAAGAAGACCGTTGTCCACAAATACACACTTTAACCTGTTTCCTATTGCCTTTTGAATCAAGAGTGCAGCCACGGTGGAATCTACGCCACCGCTTATGCCACACAATACATTTCCATCAATCTTTGAAATCTCTGTAACAGTGCTATCAATAAAATTCTCAAGAGTCCAGTCTTGTTTTGCCTTGCATATGTTTAGGACAAAGTTTCTGAGAACTTGAGAGCCGTTTTCAGTGTGAACCACCTCTGGGTGGAATTGTATTCCATAGATAAGCTTCTGCCTGTTGGCAATTGCTGCTGCAAAGGAGCTCTCAGTGTGTCCTATGACCTCAAATCCTTTTGGCAGGCTTTCTGCCGCATCACCATGACTCATCCATGCTCTTGTAGATGAACCCATTTCAGATAGCAGATCTGAATTGCTATCTATTTTCAGAGTCGATGAGCCATATTCCTTGTTTGTCTGCTTTACCTTACCTCCAAAATTATTTACAATCAATTGGTGGCCATAACAAATTCCAAGAACCGGAAGGCCAATCTCAAATATTCCAGATGAGGGCTGTGGTGAGTCTTTACTGTAGACGCTTGCAGGCCCGCCACTGAAGACAATCCCTTTTGGATTCATCCCCTTTAGTTCTTCAAGTGAGATGTTGTATGGTACAAGTTCTGCATATACGGAAAACTCTCGGATCCTTCTGCAGATTAGGTGACTATACTGTGAACCAAAATCTAGAACAATTATCTTGTCCATCCACTCACTTTCTTGAATTTTCCATCATGCGAGTGAATGACCATGTTGCGGTATTGATGATCTCGTTTGCTCTCTCCTTTTGTCGATAATTTCTGATCAGAATTTCTCTGATCCTGTTTCCCTCCTTGTTTACCATGCAGCTTATGGCCAAACCCTGAGAAATCTTGCCATTTTTAACATCAGCACTATCTTGACTTTCCATGTTGCCAATTATTCTTCCCAAGAAAAATGATTTGAATGGTTGTGTTTCAATGTCAAGTGATATCTCCTCTGTTGGTATAATTACAAGCTCATCCTGTGTGACATGCGCATTTGCTATTATTTGATTATCAGGCGCCTTCATTGGAATTACATCTGCTGTATCTTGTATCGACTGTTGGTTTGATGTCTTCGTTGGAGGAGATGACGATGTTAGATGTGATGCCTTGCTAAAACTTGACTGTTTTACTAGAGAATCTAAAATTCGAAGATTTTGTGTTAATCGCTCCATCTCCTTTTTACGTTTGTCTATCTCGTCTGAGATCCATTCTCGCAACTCCAAGATATTGCGAATCTCTTCCTCAGAATTATAGTCCATAACTGTTCTATTGCCAAATGGATAATAAATATTAAAACAAACTCTATTCTCTGACTAACTCTTGAAGATCTCCAAACGAAACCTCTTGGAATCCCTTTACCGGCTCTGAAGTAGTATAAAGTTCACGTCTGTCCTTTGACGCAAGCCATTCCAAAAGAGATCTTGCTTTTCTAAGTTTTTGAAGTTTTAACGCCCTGTTGTATCTTCCTTCCTTGGAGTAAACTCCTATCTTGTCTCCAAAATCCATCCCAAACAAGATGATTCTTTTTGCTCCAAAATATCTGGCAAGAAAGACGCATCTGTCCCCATCTGTGAATCCACCAAAGTTTTTGATCTTACCAAACGGCTTTCCCTCTGTTGTACCTATGCAGTTTCTAAATAGTGAAGCAATGGGAAGTACACCAATGTTATCCCCATGAGAATGGACAACCATTATGGCATTCATTTTAGAAGCTTTTTTGAGATATTCTAAATTGCCATCAAGGTCAGTTACTACTATGTCAGGCCTGATTCCATTTTCAATTAAAGCTCTTGTAGCACCATCTGCAACAATCTTTGTTGCCTTTTTGAACTTTTTAATGAATGGAATAGATGAAGAAAGTGATGGCCCGGCTCCAATAACGAACACTACATTGTTTTTTATTTCACGTTCTAACTTGCTCAAAGCAAACCTAGTCCTAACAAGTAAGTTTAGGAGATGGGCGGCATGCATGTCATCTTTTATGTCAAAATTGAATTCACGCAAAATCTCTCTATACTTTTGTTCCCATCCGCATAACTTCATGTAAGTCTAAATGTACATGAGCTAATCATAAACCATATGAACAAACTCGGTTCTATACCTGTAGGTAATTCCAGCCCAACGAGAATAATGGGCATAATTAATGCCAGTCCAGAATCGTTTTACAAAAAATCAGTATACACAGAACCAAAAGAGATTGCAAAGATTGCAAAGCAGATGGAAGAAGATGGTGCAGATTTCATTGACATAGGTGGCATGTCTACTGCTCCATACCTGAAGACTCTGGTGCCAGAAAAGACCGAGATTGACAGGATCACAAAGGCAATTTCTGCTGTCCAAAAGGTCTCCAAACTACCAATCTCAGTAGATACTTGCAGAGCAAATGTTGCCAAGAAAGCCTTTGAGCTAGGCGTCGAAATTCTAAATGACGTTACAGGACTAAAGTATGACCAGAACATGACCGAAATACTGGAGGAATACAGTCCATCGGTTATAGTCTGTGCTTTTAGCAAACAACCAATAACCGGAAACCAGATAACGCAGGCAAAAAATCTACTTGCCAAAAGCACATTGATTGCAAAAAAATCTGGAATATCAAAGAACAGGATTGTAGTGGACCCTGCAATAGGATTTTTTAGAAAAAATGCCAAGGGAATTTTGTTCACTAAAATAAATTCAGATTGGCTCAAAAGAGATATTGATGTAATTCAAGGCCTTGCATCAATCAAGCTTGATTATCCACTCCTTGTTTCTGTCTCAAGAAAATCTTTCATAGGATATTTACTAAACGAGAAAGATCCTGACAAGCGGCTTTATGGATCCCTTGCAGCAGAAACCATTGCAATTCTAAATGGTGCTGACATAATCAGAACACATAATGTCAAAGCAACTTGTGATGCAATAAAAATTGCGCAAAAGCTAATTGGATCCAAGAAAGGCTTATAACAGATTGTAAATCTAATCAAGAAGGTTTCATTGGATATAAGGGAAGGATTAACTTTCGACGACGTACTCCTTGTTCCCAAACGCTCCAATGTAGCTACTAGATCTCAAACTAATTTACAAACAAAACTTTCACGAAACATTTCACTCAATATTCCTATCATCAGTGCTAACATGGATACAGTAACAGAATCTGCAATGGCAGTTGCAATGGCAAGAGAAGGCGGTATAGGAATAGTGCACAGATTTCTTACTATATCAGAACAGGTTGGAGAAGTACTCAAGGTAAAACGTTCAGGCAGTATCATAATTGAAAACCCATACACCATAGGACCTAACCAGACTGTTCGGGAAGCAATTGAATATATGAGAGAAAAAGGCGTCTCCGGTCTTCTTGTAACAGATCCTCAAGGCAATCTGGTCGGAATACTGACAAGAAGAGACATTGTAATGCTAGAATCTGCAGATGAGAAAAAACAGGTAAAGGAAGTGATGACAAGTGATGTAATTACTGCCAAGTCGGGAGTAGATGTACATGAAGCAAGGGATCTAATCAGGAAAAATTGTATAGAAAAACTACCGCTTCTCGATGAGAGGGGAAATGTAAAGGGATTGATAACAAGCAAGGACATCATAAATGCTGGAAATTATCCACATGCCTCTAAGGATAAGAAGGGAAGGCCCTTGGTAGGAGCAGCAGTAGGAATAAAGGGAGATTTTATGGAAAGAACCGAAGCATTGCTTGATGCTGGCACAGATGTAATTGTAGTTGACATTGCTCACGGTCATAGTGATAATGCACTCAATGCAGTACGACTAATCAAGAAAGCCTTTCCAAACTGTGAGCTCATAGCAGGAAACGTTGCAACGGCTTATGGGGCTGAAGATCTTATAAAGGCAGGTGTTGATGCAGTAAAAGTCGGAGTAGGTTCTGGTTCAATCTGTATTACACGTGTAATTACTGGCTCTGGTGTACCACAACTCACAGCTGTTGTAGACTGTGCCCAAATAGGCAAGAAATACGACATTCCAATAATCTCCGATGGTGGAGTTAGAAATTCAGGTGATGCAACAAAGGCATTAGCGGCAGGAGCATCGACTGTAATGGCAGGAAGTTTGCTTGGAGGAACCGATGAAAGTCCAGGTTCGTATGTTATGAAAAATGGCAAGCGATACAAGATCTATAGAGGGATGGCTTCCTTTTATGCCTCACTTGGCAGAAAGACAAAGGAAACAGGTACAGTAGCCATGAGTGAAGACCTTAACGATTACGTAGCCGAAGGCGTTGAGGCAATGGTTCCATACAAGGGCACTGTTGTGGATATAATAAAACAACTTACTGGTGGCATACGATCAGGCCTAAGCTATTGTGGTGCAAATACAATACCACAAATGCAACAAAATGCAGAGTTTATAAAAATGTCAACTGCCGGCTACGCAGAAAGTCAGCCTCATGACGTAGAATTGATGTAATTCACTTTTAAATATAGTATGACATTTAGTTTTGATCAGTGCTAACAAAAAGAACTGCAATAGGAATCGGTATAGGGACAATTGGAATTGTATTGGGATCTTTCTTCTTGATAGAATCAATCATATCAAATGTTAATGCGGTAAACGACACAGTTGATGTTGCTAAAAGCGACGTGTTTCAATTTACTGCACAAAAACATTTTCATGAATTACTTAATGTTACAGGAAGTTCTTTTCATGTAATCCTGCAGACACCATCTAACGGATTGCAAGTAGACAAAGATTTTCAAAATGAGATAAGCTTTGATTGGTACAGTCTTCAAGATGGAAGACATTTTATCAACATAACAAATACGGGCAGTTCAGTCTTACATGTTACTGGACAGTTACAAGCTATTCAGAATCTACTGATCTTCACGTCGCATATAATTGTAATAACATCAGGAATTCTAATAGTTGGAATCAGTGCAGCCTTTTCAGTTAGAAAGCCTAGAGGCTTTTAGTCAAGCTCAGCCCTTGGATAAGAGCCAAGAATCTTTAGAAAGACCGTATTTGGTTTTATTTTTTCAAGGGCATCCTGAATATTTTTATCATTTTGGTTCCCCTCAAAATCAACATAAAAGTTGTATTCCCACAGCGTGGCTTTTGTAGGGCGAGATTCAATTTTTGTAAGATTTATCTTGTTGGTATTGAATTTTTCAAGCACGCTATAGAGTGCGCCTGGAACGTGTTTTATTGAAAAAATTATGGACGTCTTATCTTTTGGCGTTCTTTCTTGTTTTCTATTTGAGAGAACCAAGAATCTAGTATAGTTATTGATGTTATCCTCTATCCCTTCCTTTATGATGGGGACTTTGTAGATTTCAGCGGCTCTTCTGCTTGCTATGCATGATATGTTATCCTTTTTTAGCTCTAGGAGAATCTTGACACTCCCCGCTGTGTCATAAGCAGGTATGGCTTTGAGATGATGATCCTGAATAAATTTTCTACACTGGCCTAATGCT
>JBOGRA010000088.1:0-7282 GCA_050749325.1 Nitrosotalea sp.
TCTTACAAGTGACTGGTTGTATTTTTTCCAATCTCGCATTATGCATGGTAAGGTCTGCTGATCCAAAGAGTGTCTGGTGAAATTGTTTAGATCAGATTGTCAGTTAGGAAACACAGCACCATCAGGTGTTGCCCCATCGTCACCGCTTGCAAAAAGAATTGTCATCCCTTGTGCTGTATCAAGTGCAAGACGGTTGTCACTTGATGAAACAAGGGAAGGCGAAAGCTCAACATCAGAACATGTACCGCTGCTGCATGAAAAGCCCCAGCTGTTAGATACAATACCTGCAATGTGATTTTCTGAAACATAATCAATGCCGTTCATTGGGCTGCCAGAACTACAATCATCATATACTAGATCAATTGTTGCTCCAGGGGCTACCGTGTGAACTACTTCAATGTCCATCATGGTCTCCGAAGCCCAACTAGGGTCGTATGCAGACGGAGCTCCATCAGGATAAAATATTTTCAATGTGGCAGGTGCAAGGCCATATTGAGCGTCATACGTATCTATTGCACTTTGCGGATTTGGGTCCCCTGCGCAATCAACTATGGCAACATTTTGGCCCGAACCGTCAAATCCCCTACTGTGCAAGCTTGAAAGCGAGTATCCCAGCTGTATTCCCTGCGGACAATACGGTCCAGTACAAGGAGATTCTAATGGTTTTACCATGGTATAGTTATCTAGTCCCTGTATAGAGTTGACAAGAATTGATATGTTATTTGGTAACCGTGGGTCAGAATCTGCTGCATAAAAAGGCCTTCCATATCTGGTGTGAATCATATTTTGAAAGTTGTTCGCGTGTGTAACTTCCTTGTTAGGTGGCACCTGGTAAACCTTGATCTTTACTCCAAATGTGCTCTCAGCAGTGCTTACAGGGGCTGATGCCTTTAGCACCAGCGGTGATGATGTATATTCTACTTTGAATCCATTTGCAGTAAGAAATGATGCAATCGAGGTCTTTTGGCCAGAAGTAGGTAGATATGGCATGATTGTAGTGCTATTTAGAAAATGATGATAGTTTGGCGATGCAGGATCATTGATTGACACAAGGCACTTTTCAAATTGCTCTTGATGTTGTAGATTCAACACTATGTTTAGAAAAATCATCTTGTCTGCTTGCAATGGCATTATGACATTGGCCTGCCCACTTTGGACTTTTGGTACGGAATTATTCTGTAATGTGCTATTTGTAGTGCTAGGCATGATTAACGAACTGGAATAATCTTCCAATGATGGGGCAAGACATGGATTGGGTTCTGCCCGGCTTGCAGAATATGCACTTGAATATGATATAGAAAAAAAGAACAACACCGTTAGAAAGACTAGAGGTTTTAGAATCTTGACATGAAATAAAATCGAATCCAATTAGATTCTGATGTTTCATTTTATCAATTAATATGATTTACGTTGGAATTAGAAGAAAGATTGTTACTGAAAATATTTGTAGAATATTTTTCTGTAAGATGTGGGCGCAAAATTATTTGAGCAGTGTTGTTTTATGATGAGCAATACTTAAATAGAAAATGTACGGTACTATGTCTGAGATATTTTGACATATGTGCAGGCAGGATAAAGATTGAATCGTAAAATAAAACATTATGGATGGACAAGGGACTTGCCTGACAATCGCGACTTTCGTTATGCCGCATCGCCACAAATATTGGCAAGCCTGCCACCAAGTATTGACTTGAGATCACAATGTCCTCCAGTGTATGATCAAGGGCTGCTAGGCAGCTGTACATCAAATGCAATAGCTGGTGCAGTAGAATTTGATCTCATCAAGGAAAAACAAGAAAGAATTTTTGTTCCATCACGTCTTTTCCTGTATTTCAATGAACGTGTCATAGAAGGAACCCAAGATACAGATTCTGGAGCACAGATTCGCGACGGCATCAAAAGTGTATCAGATCAGGGAGATTGTCCTGAAAACCTATGGCCATATGACATAACAAAATTTGCGGTAAAACCATCTCCACAGTGCTATCAGAGCGCAAAACAGTACCGGGCAGTTCAGTATCAAAGATTGCAACAAGACCTAAACCAGCTTAAAGGCTGCCTAGCTTCTGGGTATCCGTTTGTTTTTGGGTTTACAGTATACACCAGTTTTGAAAGCCAGCAGGTGAAAACAACAGGCCATGCTTGCATGCCATTGCCAAGAGAGCAGGCAATTGGCGGACATGCGGTACTTGCCGTTGGATATCAAGATTCTCAACAATGGTTCATAGTTAGAAATTCATGGGGGGATGGTTGGGGCATGAAGGGATACTTTACCATACCATACACGTATTTGCTTGACCAAAACTTGTCAAGCGACTTTTGGACCATAAGTGTGATGAGCTAAATGATGGATTTGCATGATTGTTCACTCTTAAAAATAGAACACCGTAAAAATTTACTGTTGAAAGTCATATGCTTGATGCAGTACAAACAATTGTAGGCACTTGACACATGGCAAAATCCAAACAACGGACACCAAAAACACATAAGACTTTCAAGCCAAGGACATTTGGGCAAAAATCCAAAAGTGGATTGAACAGCATACAGAAGCCACAGGGAAATCAAAAATTTTATCCATTGCCTCCCCCTACGGGTCAGGTACCATATCACATGTCATTGGATTCAGTGCTACCTCCAAATCAAATATCAAAGATACAAAAATTTAAAAAAATGGTATTTCATATCGTTGGCGATACTGGCGGGATAAAAGATCCATATCCACAACAGGCAGTAGCTGTTGCAATGAAATCAGATTTTGACTCTGAAAACGCTCCAATGTTTTTCTATCACTTGGGCGACGTTGTCTATTTCTATGGTGAGGCTAGTCAGTATTTTTCTCAGTTTTACGAGCCATATGCTAATTATCCAGGCCCGATCTTTGCAATACCGGGAAACCATGATGGTGATGTGGCCCGGGGCTACAATACGCCGTCGCTTGAAGCCTTTGTAACTAATTTTTGTTCGCAGAAGCCACAGGTTTCACCTGACGGAGGAGAATCGTCTCGCGATACAATGACGCAGCCAAATGTGTTTTGGACACTTGATGCTCCGCTTGTCACAATGATTGGACTGTATTCAAATGTGCCAGAGGGCGGAGAGTTTGAACAGGACCAGATAGACTGGTTTGTCAACGAACTAAAAAATGCACCAAAGAGCAAGGCACTAATCGTATCAGTGCACCATCCAGCCTATTCCCTTGACGTTTATCATTCCGGCAGCAAAACAATAGACCAGATGCTAGATGACGCATTTGCCAAGTCTGGAATTATTCCAGACATTGTTTTTACAGGACATGTCCACAATTATCAGCGATTTACGCGAAATTTAAAGGGCTACCAAACGCCATACATTGTTGCAGGTGCTGGAGGATACCATAATCTGCACCCAATGCAGAAAAGATCGGATGGAAATAACATCCAGACGCCTTATACGGACCCAAACCACAGCAATATAACACTTGAAAACTATTGTTCAGACCACAATGGTTACATGGTTTTACAGGTAACGCCTGACTCGATAAGCGGGAGTTACTATATCGTTCCAAAACAAAACGAGTCGTGGTCAACAAAATCCCAAAAAATTGACAGTTTCTGCTAGATACCAACAAGCACAAGCTAACAAAGAGCATCAACCATCCATAGACAGGTCTGTGGCAGCACCATCTTATCCTTGGCACATTTTTTTATTTTCTAAAATGAATATAGAAGAAAACTCTGCTAGTTTTTTAAATTATGAAAAAGCATGCATCACATACTTGAAGATTACTGCCATGAAGAAAAAACATGTCGCGGGAATTTCTGGCTCTGTTGCACTAGCCAGCAGTTTGATTGCATATTTTTCTTTGAATACACAGTTTACCCTCATCATGCCAGACAATGCAGAGATATACAATGCAACCCTTAGTCCAGACAATTTTAGCAGGCTGCAGCAAAATGTAGGCGTCTTTACTGTTTATCAGTCACACAGTACGACTCAAAGCGTTACCATTGACTATTGCAAGATAGCCAAGTTCATACATGAGAACGAAGACGGGTACAACTACACACATGTAGGAAACACTACAATATACAATGCGACAATTCCTCCTGCATGGTGCGATCCTGAATTAAATCCCATCCCAGTTCCAGAATTTTCTTCAGTAGATATGATTCTTGCATGCAGTATTGGAATACTGGTTGTCTTTTACTCCAGAACTATAAAGTGATTCTAATCTTGGAACAAGTTTTTATTTTCTTGATCAAGACTTGATTTTAGAATAGATTACGTATTGCTTTGGTCATTTAGAGAATGCGCTTTTTAACAAACGTGTCACAAAATAGATATATTTGAAAAAATGGGAAAGTTTTGGGCCGCATTGACTAGTTTATCCATTTTACGTCATATGCTGCCTGGCCTGGCACAAGAGTGCTCCATGTTACGTCTTGTGTTGTATTAGGCTCAAGGTTCCCTGGATGGCTCTCAGTTAAAGTCGTTGTAATGTCTTGGTCCGGAGCTGCGCCGCTAACACATACGCCCAGTTGATATCCCGGGGCGCTTGTATCATACCACGTCTCTCCGGCAAGTGTGTTGTTCTGAGAACTCTGGCTTGGTGTGTGGACGGTAAATGTCACTGTGTATGACCTGTTGTGTTTTAGGTGGAAGGATA
Organism: Nitrosotalea sp.; assembly: GCA_050749325.1. Taxonomy (GTDB): domain Archaea; phylum Thermoproteota; class Nitrososphaeria; order Nitrososphaerales; family Nitrosopumilaceae; genus Nitrosotalea. The sequence continues at coordinate 4,646 of JBOGRA010000088.1, forward strand.
CTCCGGGATTTGCAATTGGATCATATGTCCTATGTCCAACTGTTATCTTCATTGTCGTGATTGTCCCGTCATATCTATTACTGCATGTTGATGGTGCCTGTCCCATTGCAAATGCTTCGTTTGCTGATATGCCAAGTGATGCCAGCAGGATCGCCGCAAAACCTAGTACGAATAGGTGTCTGCCACGATGGTTACAGTTTCTTGTTCTATACAAGTTTACTCGACTCTTTTGTTACCTTATCATCTATCTTGGTATGGGCAGAATCTTCTGTAGGTTGTATACGTAGAACTAGATGATGAGTCTTGGTTGGCCTTGTTTTGGATTGAGAAAACCAAGATGTAGCAATATCTGCTTGACAGTAGTCTGCATCAGGTCACTACTGAAAGGAAAAAATTCGTATGAGAGGTTTCATTTAGTTTCGATTTCTTCTTCAAACCTTAAAAAAAATGACATAGCATTCCTAAAATGAATTGATCACATAGAGAAATCCTAGCATAGTCAAATATATGAAATATGATTTAATGATATCAGGACAAAATAACATGAAAAAACACCATTCCCTGTATTGCATGTTTGCTATTTTCACGGTTTTACTGACATTCCCAACATATGTAACTCCTGTAAATGCACAGTTAGGAATTATACCATCACCACCCACAAATCTTACTGCACACGCAGTTTCAGCTTCTGAAATCGATCTCAGTTGGACAGCGTCAACTGGCCTTATTATAACGGGATACAAGATAGTTAGATCAGATGATGGAGGAAACACTTGGTCTACCATTGTATTCAACACAGGCTCTACATCAACTACGTATTCTGATACTGGACTTGCAGCAGGTACAACCTACTACTATAGAGTATCAGCAATTGATTTAGTTGGTACCAGCTCACCATCCAATACCGCATCTGCCACCACTAATGCCACCTCAACTACCGTACCAGATTCTCCAATTGGTCTAACAGCTACTACAGGTGAAACGACGGTATCATTATCTTGGACCATACCATCTTCCAACGGCGGATCTGTAGTCACAGGTTACAATGTATATCGCGGCACAACATCTGGCGGTGAGAGCACTACACCAATTGCTACCGGCATCACATCGACTTCATACACTGATACTGGATTGACAAATGGCCAGACATATTTTTACACAGTAACAGCTGTAAACTCGGTCGGAGAGTCTGCACCGTCAAATGAGGCTAGCGCAACACCTGTAAACTCGGGCGGCTCAGAAATAACGGTATACGCACATAGGATTCCAGTTTCTTACTGGGACTCTTGCTTTGCTACAGCTTGCAGCGCAGGAACGGGCCCAGGTGCAACTATGTACGTTGAATTATGGGATGCCAATGGAAATGTCCTCCAGGATGGATACACAGATGAGAACGGATACACGTTCACCGGTCTCAATCCAAGTGTCATATACTATGTGTATCCTGATGATTGCGACAGCTGTCATGGCTCGACGCACGATGTAGTGTTTGATCATTGGGGAGATGACAGTACAACAAGGCCAATGGCAGTGACGGCAGGTGCAAGCCTAGACGCATGGTACTCCTGCACAAACGGTTGTTCAGGAGACTGAAGAATTCAGGGGCCTTCCTGAACACAGCTACTGTTCTTGAAGAAACTTTGTTGAAGAATTTGATAGCTCATCAAATATCTACTTTTGACAAGTTGGAAGGATCATTCGAAGAACAAGGCCAAACGTAAAACATTTTCTTTCTCAGATTAGTCAACGGCACCTCCTTGAGGGGATTGAGATTTCAACTGACGATTTGTATTCTGATTTGTATGGCAATCTCTCTTCCGATGTTCATGTCATTCCTAATTCGACTGACATAGGAAGGGTCATCAAAAATGGAGAGACAGCGTTAGAGGATAAACTGTGGTGGCTAGACTCTATTTGAATACCTAAATGGTACAACACAGATAGTCGACTTGGCTATGGTCATTACTCTTAACCGGATAAAGGAAAATATCCAAGACAAGAATCGTTTACGGTTTGTGTTAAGAGACTAAGAGACTGAGATAGAAAAATTACCGTTACAGATTTTTAAAAAAGATTTCTTGCATCAATATCGTAAGATAATCTGAAACGTAAAATCAAGAATGAATTAAATAAACAAGTTCTGATGGAACAAAAAGATTACAGTAGACTCATGTTAGAATCAATAGAAAATGACAATCTAAAAACTATATGGTTTCCAAGTGATGCCAGCAGGATCGCCGCAAAACCTAGGCTGGTCTTTCTTGGTATTTCATCAGGTTTCTTTCTTCAAGATACCTATGCAGAGAGTGAACTGATCTGTAAACATCTGCCTCATTGCGTGCACCGGCGCACACAAGTTTTCCTGAAACAAAGATCAGGATTACGGTCTTTGGGTCTATCATTCGGTATATTATGCCTGGAAATTGTTCTGGTTCGTACATGCATCTGGGCAGGCTTCTTGCAGCAATGGGCAGGCGAATCCCTCCGCCAAGGTCTATTGAGGCAACAATGTTCTGAAGTTTAACGGTTAATAAACACCTCCATGATTTCATGCAGCTTGTTTTGATCACCACACTCGTTGCATGTTGTGATGACCCACGAGATGAAATCCTCCAGCAGATCAAGACAGACCTTTCT
>JBOGRA010000089.1:0-7077 GCA_050749325.1 Nitrosotalea sp.
CTACCTCTGACCCTGCAGGCGTATTTCTTCCCGCAATAAACGATACACTCTCTGACATTTTGTTCTCAGATGATGTCAGCATCTGTGATGCGCTCTGCTGCTGTCTTCCAAACTGATTTGTGGATGCGGCAATTACCAATCCAGCAATTGCAAGTGTGACTGCGAACATCAGCGCCGCTGAATATATCTCAGATATGGCCTTTCGTTTCATTATACCATCAAGGCGTGACAGAATTAAAGCACTTGATTAAACCTAGGATTAATGAAAATCATATCTTGATTTTACATCTGATATCATCGATTTAAAGTCAAACGAGCCTGAATCGAATATGACATTTGTGAGATTTATTTGCTTACGTTCATTAGACAGCATTGTGTCAAGCTGCCGTCTACATTCTGCGATATAATCACTAGGTTTTTTGCCTGATTTTGTTACAATTGCGTCAAAAATTCCCTTTGTTTTTTTCCAGTCTACCTTGTTATTTTTGCAGATCCTGTAAACATCGTATGCGTCAAAATTATTTCTCTGTCTGCCTCTTGCACCAATTACATGAAGCTTGTTTGCAAGTTGTTCTTCTAAACTAAGGTGTGCTAATACAAGCGGTTTTAGTCCTAGCAGATTCAAATCTATCATAGTCTTCATCTCGCTCATTATTGGCCGCTCATGGGTTCGACAGGTCTTACAAATCTCAATTTTAGGCGGTTCAATTATGGTATAACCAAGTTTGGATAGCACACTTCGATAACCTACTTCAATAAAATGTAGCATAGCCGAGTCTTCTGTAATTCTGGTTTTTGTTTCACATCCTCTCAGAGAACCATATTTGTTGAGATCCTTACGAATATCGGATACATCACCAAATGTGAATCCGCCAGGTGAATTGGGATTAAAATCAGCATCAAATGAAAAGCGGTGATCCACCAATGGTACATGATTTCTAACTGAATGCCCTCCTTTTAGCACAAGGCGGTCCTTATAGTATCCATTGTTCATTTCTGTTACTGCGTATAGCATGTCTAAAGCACAGATTTCAGACAGCAAGAACGGTTCCAATTCTCTTCTGCCAAAATATTTCCTATAATCATCTTTAACTAGTGATGTCGGATTTTGAAAATCTATCAGTTTATCATCGATGTAAAAGAAGATGCCCATCTTGATCACACCAACCTCGCTCGTTTATTATACGGCAATCCATTTAGCCATACTATCGCATCGGTCTTTTTGGCTTTCTCAATTGAAATTCTTTTAGGAAATTGCTTGAAATATCTCACTTCGGCAATTACAGTTTCCCAGAATTTCATGAACGGCTCATAAGTTCTTATGATCATATCGGCGGGTCCAACAGGTCTTCCAGCTTCATAGTTTAAAGTGTAATATGCTTGTTTACCGTCTATATATGATGGAACACAATCAAATAATAGATGAATGTCATCATTTGTATCGGCCTGCATTAGACATAATTTGATGTATTTGTCAAGCCAGTGATAAAATGATTCGTCTTCCATTGGTCTAACAAGACCTTGATGGAATACTACCAAATGCGCATGAGTCAATTTTTTTATTGCATCATAAGTTGTTCTTCTGTGCAATCCCAAACCTGTGGAAATTTCTTTTACTTGCATTTGCTTATTGAAGACTAGAGATAGGGTTATTGTAAGAGTTGGAGAAGATCTTAATACTCTTAGTTGTTGTTTATTATTTACATTGATTGGCAGTTCGGAAATCCAGACATTTACAGGATTATTGATAAATCGTCCGTCTCTGTCTAGAATATTTTCTTCAATTAACTTATTTCTTACATCATAGTATTGTTTACTGTATTTTGTAAATCCTAATCTTGAGCCGATATCAGGATGTTTGTCATGTGCTAAAAGATGTCTTAATTTGTACAAGGCTCTTATCTTTTCGGCATATCTGATCTTATTGTATAGCATTTGTGCAAGAATACCACTGAATACATATAAAGATTTAGTGGTCTTTTTGCACAAAACATCCTTCGCTCCCTTCCAGATGGTCATCTTTTCCTATTTTTCAATTGCATGCAACCTGTGTACTTGTAACAAAAGTCGAACCGTCATTTGCTACAGCGTTTACTCTGACGGTATAGATGCCGCCATATGTAGAGGCAGCATTCAGTATCCCTTTTTGTTCCAATATGGTTCCAGGATTTATCAGGGTACCATTTTGCGGCAGATTGTAGATTATACCGTTGATGACAGCTGACAAGTTTGTTTTCACAATCGGTTTGCTTCCTGTGTTTTGCAATGTAACATCATACCATGTCAGCGTACCTGACTGGATGCTTGTAAGCGATGCACTGTTAATTGTATACTGGACATTTGATGTAAGGATGTCATTGGAATTTACCATAAAGTCATACACAAGTGCGCTTAGGCCGCCTGCGACCAGTACCAGCAAAGAGACTGCATATGCAGAAGAAAGCGCTCTCCTCTTTTTCATGTTCAAAAAGACAATGTAGATTTTAAAGGAATTACAGATGCTTTTCCCTTTTAGGTTGTTTTAAAAATACTGGATCATTGCGAATTAGTTTTCCAATCTTGTCGTAAACACAAATGTAGTAAAGTATCTGTCCATGCGTTTCTGTTTTCTGTTTGAGTCGTATGAAATAATTTTGTATTTCAAACCTTTCTCCGACATCAAGTGCTATTATCTTTTCTGCAAGCTCCTCCTCTGGAATTCCTGTCATAGATGAAATCTCGCAGAAATACTTGTAGTACCTGTTCTTAAGATTCATTCCGATTCTTCGGCGATGTCCCAAACATCTCGAGCTCTTCTTTTGATGGTGTGATGTATGCACGCAGCCTGTAATCCCGAGTCAGGATAAGAGCCTCGCCTGGGTTGAATGACAGTACCATATCTTTTTCCTGCGGGGAGAGCTGCAATGACCTGACCAGCTCATCTGATGCAATCTCGTTGTTCCGTAAAATAATCTTGGTCTCGGAGTTGTCAAAGAACGCACGTCCAGCCTCTGTCTTTGTTACATCCTCCACCCTCTGGGAGATGAACATAAAGATGACGTTCTTTTTCCTCCCCATGCGTGCAAGCAGGTCTACAAACTTGGCCGCGCTTGCAAACCTGAATATGAGATGGCCCTCGTCGATTAGCAGTACCTTTGGGGTCTCCACAGGCACGGAACCTATCTTCTTCCAGAGCTTGGCAAGCGCCAAAAAGGACACCTTTGCCACATAGTCTTCCGCATACGTTCCCTTGAGCGATATTATGGTCCTGTCTGATATCTTGGTCTCGCCTCGAAAGAGCGTTGCAAGCGGACCTTCTACCAGATCTGCAACATACCCCCGCTCTTCATCCGTGAGCATACCGTAAAACTCTTCAAGGCTGCTTACTCTGGCGCATTTTGAGAGAAACGACTTGACAACAAGCGGGGGCGCTTGGGCAATCTCGCAGAGCGCATTTACAGCATCACTTGGCTTCTCAAACATCCGAAACGGGTCAAACCCTAACTCCTCCCCTTCTGTAATTCTTATTGGCTCGATCTTGAGATATTCTGCAATCTTTTCGTATTCCCCCTCCGGGTCTACAATGAACGTAAGTGCGGTGGGATACTTTTCCATCAGTCTTTTCAAGATTAGTTTGGCAGTAACTGATTTGCCAGCACCGGAACTTGCAAGAATTAAGATGTTATAATTTGCACGCATAGAATAATTGAAAATAATTGGTGCTCCAGTGGTGTAGTTGATACCGATAGTGATACCGTTTGGCACCTCTAACATGTCCGAGCTTACAAATGGATAGAACACATCGCATGAGCCAAGCTCGATGTACAGCTTCTTTCCCCATCCTTGTACCATCTTGGCCTGACTTGCAGGTGTGCTGTCAAAATGAGAAAGGGATATGCGCGTAAGTTTTACAAATTTTTTTGAATCGTCCTTTAGTGATTTGATATCATCTGCTAAAATTATCGCATTTGCAGTTACCACGAATAATCTAGTGTTGTTCTTTTCTAGTTCGGATACGGTCTGAAGCCCCATCTGGATCTGGTTTACGATTTTTGAGTTGGTGCTCTGCGTAGACCTCATCAGGTGAATCTTTTTTCGCAGCTTGGATACCGCCCTGTCCTGCTCAATTGGAACAAATTGCAACATGATTTCATCACATGCAGAAAGAAGTGAGTAAACCCAGGCAGGAGAGAGTGATGATGACGGAGAGTAAAGTGTGAAGCACTTGGCAACTCTGTCATTTTGTAATAGTAAGTGCTTCCAGTACTCTTTTTTCACCTCAAACTTGGGAGGGTTTGGTGCAAAAAAATAATCATATCCCTGGCTCTCAAGGATGCCGTCAAGTGGCTCCGTGCTTGACATGAACGTCCTTAGGATCTGAAGATGCCTGACATCGATTCCCATGTCAACTTTTAGAGGTTCCTTTGATATTGTAACGCGCAGGGGTTCCTGTATCGATGCAAGAAGCGAGTAGAAATGAGATAGAACGACTGCCTGCTTTTGTGCAGGCAGGGTGAAAAAGTTGGTAGGCTTGACTTCGTAGGTGTATACGGTCTTTGCCCTATTCTTTTTCACGTGATGTCATAGAAAATTTATTTTTAAGGGACAAACTTTCAGAATGGGTAATCTCGAGTTTTAACTTGGCAAACAGAAATCATGTTCGTGCCTGAAATTCTGCTAAAATATTAAATACGATCACTCGATCAGATCGGTCAAGGGGTCGTCACGCGTCAACTCCCCAAAGATATGGCGCTGTACTTCAGTTCCATGACACCCTTGACTGAATCATTCCATGATAGAATCAACTCGCATTTAATGATTTGGATTATTTTTTTGCAATTACAGATCAATTTCGTTTTAGTTGACGCAGTTGGAATATTCAAAGATTTGATAATTCAAAATTTTTCTTGATAACAAAACAATTCCTATACATTCTGATAATATTTTTTTAATATTTCAAAGACCTCGGGTATATCATATGCCTTTTTCTCAAGACATTGATTCAGAAGATTGATTCTCTTTTGCAAGTCGCTGACAAGCTCGACTCCAAGCAGTTCTGCAACGTGATAGAGTCTCTTGCTTTTCTTGACTAGTTCTTCGAGATTGTCTAATCCAAAGCTGTCTGTTTTTCTGTCATAGCTGAAAAGATCTGTACTTGTGATACCATCTTCTGTTGGATTGATCTCAGTCAGAGCTCGTATTCTGCGTATTGCCTTGCCGTCAGGACCTTTGAGTCTTGTAGAATGGATTGCAAACCAGAGCAGCATCTGCTGCGATGGTTTTATGTTAATTGGCTCTGCGGCAAGTCTTGTCAGTGCAGATTTTATGTCAGAGCCATGTATCGAACTCAAGCCCCCGTGTCCAGTTGCTGCGCTCTGAAACATCTCGTTTGCTTCTTCTCCTCTCACCTCTCCTACGATGACAAAGTCCGGCCTCATCCTAAGTGATGCCTTGATTAGTTCCATTATGGTAACATCGTTGTCAGACCTGATGAGCGGGCTTGTCCTGGTCCTAAGTGAGACAACACGCTTGTGGGGGATTTGAAGCTCCGGAGTCTCTTCAATCGTAAGTATTCTCCATCGTGGATTTGCCATGGTCATAAGCGAGTTGATAAGCGTGGTCTTGCCAGAGCCTGTCTCGCCTACTATGAGGCCAAATGCCTTGGAGTCAATTAGCATCCAGACGTATGCTGCCATGAGTCTTGATATGGTACCAAACTGCAGGAGATGCGTAATGGTATAAGGCTTTGATGGAAACTTGCGTATTGTAATTGTAGGACCGTTAAGGGAGACCTCGTTGGAAAAAGTGACTGTAATTCTGTGTTTTGCCTTTGTGGTACCATCCATGATAGGCTTTGATATATTGACAGATTTTCCGGTCTTTTGCACAAGCCTTGACACATACGAGTTCATCTCGTCGGATTTGCCGATTACAATATTGGTATCAAGTATGTGAGATTCAGAGTGTTTTCGGTGGATTATGCCAACGTCAGCATCAAACCTTTCAGCAAGGATCTCTTCTACATCGTCGTCATTTACTAGGACATCAAATATGCCATAACCAATGACCTCCCTTATGATGTAATATCGTAGCCGGTCAAAAAACTTGGATACCTTTTCCACCTGGCCTGTGTCTTGTGCCTCCTTCCATATGTGAGTCTCCAGATGATGTATCTTTTCTTGGTCTGTCTCCAGTCTGTCAATGAAGGGAAGCGAGTTCATCAAGTGCTCTACCATGGTTCCATAGATCTCATACTCTTCCTGCGAAAGAGGAGGCTCTTTTATCAGGTACTGACCTGTGGATGTGATATAGACTTGGGCCTCTCCTACGCCATAATGATCGATCACCTGGACCTGCTTTATATCAGCGTCAAGGGCGGTGAACCTGAAGACCACGCTTCAGAGATCCCTAACTCTATTAAACAACCATAACAAGACCCAAAATCCTACACTTGAGCTAAAAAAATTTTTAGCTTAACTGTAGGAAAATATTCTTATGAAGACAACAGCGTTTTCAGGAACCTCTTGTTTGACCACCACGCTGTCATGTGGGCAAGACCAAAGACCAGAGAAACAAGACTCATGGTTTGTATACCAAATTGGAAATTGAAGATATGGCTCGATAAAACAAGTAAACCAATCTCGGCCAGGACTTGCAATATCATGGATCTTCTTGCACCAAATTTTCGAACAAAGAATCTAAAGAGAAGGTTTGTCTCGTATTTTATAAAATTCTCACATGATATGGTAATTTTTATATCCAGAATAAAGGCGAGTGCCCAAAATAAAAAAAACAGGGATTGGGCCCACCATGGAAACTGTAGGCCCGCAAGGACAAGTGCCATTGGAGAGAGAATTAGTGGCGTCTCTAACTTTTTTTTAGTTCTAGTTTTATTGCACCAGATACTATTACTCCAAGGGCAACCACTGTTCCTATGAACTGGCCTGCTCCAATTACCCGGTGTAACAGATCTGATGGAATTAGTTGTGCAGTACTGGTGGTACCTCCAGTGTTTATCTGGCCTGAGAGTATATCGCAGTTGCATATGAAATTGGCAGCAGTTGGTGCAATCAGTACCAAGAGCAGGCCTGCAACGCC
>JBOGRA010000090.1:0-6847 GCA_050749325.1 Nitrosotalea sp.
TTGGCTTGCGTGCAAGCTTTTCGTATGTTATCATGAGAGGGAAAGGGACGGCGCCAGCTTTAGATCTTGCCAGGCATAAATTTGGACATCATGGTAAAATTGCGTCAATTACGCAATAGGTCTAATCAATCAGATTTCGCGGCAGTTTCAGGGTCATAAAACGCACATTATTGACATGGATGGTAAGAGATCTTTCGTGTGGGTTTGCAGATATGGAATTTATCTTGCCATAGTCAACCGCATATATGATAGGAAATGTCTTGTTGCCAACTGTGAAATAATAAGGAGTTGATTCATACATCATTCCAATTCCAACCTCTTCTGTAGATACTGGATAGATTTTTACATTATACCATCCGGTGATCCCAAGAGATCCTGCAATTTTAAATGAATATGAATATGTACCGTTTTGATTCACATGAATCTGGCCTGATTTGTATAGTGTATTGTCAGGATTGTAGACTGCAATCTGCATGGTATAGTTATCCTGTTTTAATAGAACTTTATCCACGTGGCCAAGTATGGTAACTGTATCATTTGTGGCATATCCGTGTTCATTAGAATATATGGTCATGTGCAAATCATGGGGTGGCCCTGTTGATACATACTGTGCAAACGAAGTATTGGTACCAGACAGCGCCATTACAACAATCATTGCAAGATACAGAATTTTCAAGCCAATCTCCTCCTATCCAAAGTCCACAACGGTATAGTTCATCCCTGATACTATATCGACAGAATCTATCTTTTCAATCGAGTTAAAGCAAGGAGGTGGAAGGAGAAGTAGGCTTGAGAAATCTGACTTTGAAATATGCATGGTGCTGTATCCCACTGCCAATGGATATCGACTGCAAAGTCCATACGGGACTGAAGAATCATAATATCCAGTAGAGTTTGCATCAGCCTTGATTGTATAAAGGACGGACAGCTTTGAGCCAGCTGTAACGTTTGCAATGTCTACCCAAGAAGGCTCTGCCGTTCCTGCAAAGCCGTGCGAGCTAGTTGCGGATCCTATATGACCGATGTCAAGCCCCCCAAGCTCAAATATGCCAAACGGATACACATCCTTAATTGGATACGAAGACCAATCCTGTACAAACTCGTATGTAATGCACACCTTGGCAGTGGAGTTTGGCCTCATGGTAAGAACTGGCACTAGCCCGCTTTTGTAATCTCCAGGCGGAACCGCAGTTCCGTTGCATGTAAGGCCGGTAGGAGGACCATGTGCCTGCTCCAACCTTATGCCACTATCAATGGCACATGATGCGCCTGAAGAATTGGTCAAGATGCACCAGATCGGATACCCCAGAAATATTTTGTAGTTCGTACCGTTTCTTTCAACCGTTGTGGCATAGAAATCCCGGCCAACAGATTGGCCTTCAAAAGTTTTCCCCGGACTGCACGGCATATCTACGGCATTACAGATTATCTCTGATGCATGGCCCCACAGCTTTGTACTTGTTGGCTTGTATTCATCTGGCAATACTAAAAACGGCAAGTCCAGAGACTTGTTCTGGTAAGATATTTCAAAGACATAATCTCCGCTCTGGTTCATTACCGGTCTGCCAAACATTGAAAGATCGTACGTTTGGTCAAACTCTCCAAGGGTTGAGCTACACGTCTTGACAGGATACCTTCCTTGCCAGTACACTGTGAGGTCTGGCTTGATTATCCTAAGATGTGGTACAGGACATGCAAAACCATAACCACTTTCATTTATCTTAAAATCAATCGGTTCTCCAACTTTGTATGTCCCGTTAAATCCAGTTGCAGACAATTTCACTGATTGAGATTTGTTAATATCTTCGTTCTCGACCTGATTCTTTTCTGAATTGGAGTTTGGGTTAGAGTCTGGTTCTTTAGCCCATCCACGTTCGATCAACTTTTGAACTGTATCAGGTTTTACACAGGCGGGAGAGTCATCTTCTGATTTTATTGTGAGAACAAAATTCTCTGGACATTTTACCTCTATTGGTACAACTCCTGACTTGAACTGCTCCAGTGGTGAGAGTAGAGTATTGCTCTTGGCATGTTGTAAAGTGGAATTTGCTGGCGTAGTAGGGGCTCCACCGTAATTGTACACTGCCTGATATGATGTCACGTTTAGGATCTTGGCAAATGTAGGATCTTCCAAGACCTCAACTACTTTAACTGCGCTACCAGGTTTTACCGGGCCCGAATATAGATCAAAGGCAAACCCGTGTGCAGTCAACCCTGTGCCTCCTTTAGACAGAGGACCTGATTCCTCAAAATCACTGTTAAATGTATAGTTGTATCCCTGGACTAGCGATTGAAATTTAGGAGAACTGGTAGCAAGTTTGATTGCCGCGTCAAGCGCTGTCGAGTTTTGGTTAAGTGGGATTTCTTTTCTTTGAGGTACGGTACTTGGTATAGTGTTGCCAAATTGTGACATAGTGAAAACATCTACGCGGTTATTGGCAAGGTCTGTCACGTAAATCTTGCCTGACTTGTCAATCGCTATTCCCACCGGAACTCCAGATATGTCAAGCGATGAAATAGGAGCTCCTGTAGAATTGAACTTTACTATGCGACCATTACCTGTGTCTGCAACATAGATGTTGCCAATAGGATCAACTGCGACATCCTGTGGTGACATTGCTTGCTGTCTTGAAAGAGTGGAGTTGAATGACAGTAAAATTGAACCAGTAGAGTTGAACTTGATAATTCTATGGTAAAACATATCTGCAACGTAGACGTTGTTCGAGTCGTCAGATGCAATTCCCATTGCGTTCATGCAACAGTTTTTTGTGTCATTTGCAAAAAAATAAGATACAAAAGAGCCATTCGAGTTGAATTTTTCCACGGTGTTGGCATCTGTAACGTAAATGTCTCCTGAACTGTCTATTGCAACCCGCGCTGCGTTTCCAAGCTGGCCAGGCTCGGATCCTGCCGAGCCAAAGGATGAGAGTAATACTCCACCCGGGCTGAACTTTTTGACAGTCATGTTGCTCCTGTCTACCACAATGATATTTCCGGAACCGTCAACTGCAATGCCTTCTGGAATGCCTCCCTTGTCAAACTCTGAAACGAATTTTCCCAAGGGATCAAATGCCTCTACGCGGTGGTTTCTGTTGTCTGCCACGTAGATATTTCCGGAATTGTCAACTGCAATTCCCCTTGGAAGATGCAGTTGTCCCGGGCCCGAGCCAAGCAAGCCAAAGGTGAGCTGCGGAGTTGCAGCATTGACATTGTGAATTAAAAGCGGAACTGCCAGCAAAAGAAACAAGGCAGTTATCAAAAGGCCGAGGTTTTTCATTCGCAATATGGACGGTACTAGCATGATTTAAAAAAGTGGCGCATATTTTCACAGGAACTTTCTTCTAATCATCTGGGATAATCAAGCAGACTCATTTCGGTGGCGGCGCCTGTAGTGCAGGAGGTAGTTCAGGTCCAACCATTTCAGTGCCTGCACAATAGAAATTTACATTGGATGTATTTGATCCGTTAACGACATTGAATGCTATGGAATAACTTCCATCGGGATCTGAAGATGATGCGGAGAACTGTATTTGCATGAGCGTGCCGTTCAATGCTATTGGCGTTACATTATGAACCACACCGTTAGGATCAGTTACCATGCCTGAGAATTTCACTGCATTTGAGATCTTGGCAGTCATTTGTATGGCATACCCGCTGTATTTGTAACAAACGAATTTTTTGTTCCAGTTTGGTACTTTTGCATATAATTCTGCAGTATAATTGAAATGATGACTTCCTAGAAGAATAGACGGTGTTACGGCTGGTGGAATTAGTGGTTGTGTGGTACCATTTGTGATGTTTCCTTCCAATGCTGTCCTTGGTCCAAATGACTCCCAGGGACCATGATTTGCCACATTAGCTGCCCATCCTCTTTCTATCAAAATGTTTGCAGTATCAGGTTTTACACATGCGGGAGAACCGTCTTCGGATTTTATAACTAATTGAAGATCACGTTTACATTTTACCTCCTTTGCTCCTGCTCCTGATTCAAACTGCTTCAATGGTGACAAGGATGGTGATAGGATAGGATTTCCACTAACCACAACTGTTGGTTCAGTATGGCATCCATCTGACAGAGAAATGGAACCAAAATTTCCCAAATATATTTGAGGAGAAATTTGATAAGAACCAGGTGACATAGCTTTGATGGTTATTGAAAAGGGAATTACATCACCTGGTGAAAGATTGATTTCATACATCGGTGGTTCCTTTGAAACTACCTCCCATGAGCTACCAGTAGAAGAATTAGTCCATATTCTAAACCACCCTTTCATATCACTCCTTGTAGAACTTACTATCTTGCCAGATATAGTAAGAGTATTCCCTGTTTGCAAATTCTTACTTGATAGCATTGTACCATCAAGTCTCCCATATCTACTTTCAATCCCTGTACATATTCCAATGGCATACACATTTTGAAATACTGGAAAAATTAATATTGATGCAGCTAGAATACCAAAAAAGAATTTTTTCACGTTAATCTTTGATTTATACATTATTTAAAATTAAAAAAAGGGAATTTTTAGTACGACATTGTGTCGTAACAAGTGCTAGTGCTATCAAAAACTGTTGCTGGATAAGCGTTTGGGATAGTCCAACTATTGCAAGATGTATTGTTTTCATTTTACTTTATTGTGATTGGGATCCATAGAATTTGACTGTCACCTATTTGGATGCCAGCAGAGCTACTAATAGTAGCAAGCCCAAGAACACCAATTTTATAATTTCCTGTTTTTGTAGTTTGACCTACTGTAAAGGTCAAAGTGTCTTGGTCACTGCCATTTGCGTTTACTGCAACTACGTTCTTACCAAATGATGCGATTAATCCGTTTGGCAAACCAGATACATCACCATTGAACTTGACGCGCGCAAATGCCATATCTGGATAGTTTCCTACATCATTGAAGACTCTAAACTGTAAAGACAGTGGTTCGGGCACTCTTGATGCTATCTCGATCTTAAGTGTGGTGTTTTCACCATCCTTCAGCGTTATAGGCAGATTAGGAATAGAGATTGCCTGTCCATTGGTTTCTGTCTCGTTTACATGCATAGTAATATCAAGCGGTCTTCCGCCATTTGCATTTATTCTTGTGTTATTATCAGATTGAATAGGCTGAATTGTGGAGAAAAATTCCGAGTTTTTATTAGTTATAGTTGGCACAAAAAATAATACAAATACCACACTAATTGCACCAGTTACTGCGATTACAATTATTGCAAGGTGTAATGTTTTCATTTTGTCTGATTTCCAACTTCAATTATCTTTGATTTTCCCAAATCTACAAACATTGTTCTTTCTGGGTAATGAATCAAACTTCCATTATCTAGTACTGTTACTGGCATTACCTTCATTCTAATATCAACTGTATCACCTACTGTCCAGGGCAAATCACCTAGGATGATAGGACCAGCTTTGTATGAAGTAACACTGCCAAATGCAATCTCATGATTTTGTGCACCTGCGTTAATAATATGATTTTCAAAACCCGCTTTTTTAGTACAAAAAATCCCATCGCAAATGTTGTAAGATATTAATTCTGAGCCTTCTTTTGAAGTAAAATTGAGTTGAAAAGTTTTAGATGTGTGACAAGGTAAAAAGTTGCACATCAGATTGGGATTATAGTCGTAAATCACATTGGCTTCAATTCCAAGTGAATTATCTTTTGTATAAGTAGAAAAATCATAAGAACTTGTAAAAAACCAGATTATGAAAACTCCAATTGCTGTAGCAATACAAAAGCTCCCAATTAATGAAAGATGTATGGTTTTCATTTTCAATGCCTTTTGGCTCTCCTAATTCTCAATATTGTTACCTCTATTGCTACAATCAGAGTTGCGATGCTTCCTATGATTATGAGAATTATTGGCATCCAGTCAGTAAAGATAACCTTCTGTCCGTCATAGCTCCACAATAGACTTCCCTGGTTCTTGTAGAACAAAACTGTAAACCCGTTGTCAGTATATCGTCCCCATGCAGTATATTGACCGTCATCTGAGACCCTAACTTCTGGTGGCAGATGTGTATCTTGAAATGAACTATCACCGGGATGGTTGGTCAAGAGATTGCCCTTGTTGTCAAAGTAGAGTGTCTTGCCAGACACACCGACCTGTATTATGGAACCGTCCTTTGAGAATCCAAATTGTTGTTCCAAGAAGGAATTTCCTGCATTATAGCTCCAAAGCAGGTTTCCGTCCTTGTCGTAATAGTATATCATTGCACTATGTAGGAAAACTGGCGGCTGATCATGCCTTGGAGGGTTATAGGTTGCAAGTGTGAGCCCTTGGGCAATTACATGTGAGCCATCAGGCGTTATATCTGCACAAAATATGTTCCTGTCGAGTTGATGACTCCACAATAGATTGCCTTGCCTGTCAAAAAAGTAAAGACTCCCTCCCCTGTCTCCATTTGTTGTTCCGGCTACAACATAGGAATCGTCATGAGATATGTCTACTGACGAAACTTGGCCAAAATCAAGATCTCGGATTGCCGATGGCGGAAGAAGAGTATAGCCTTGTGAAACTTGGTCTTTGTTAAAATCTGCAAACCACATCTGGCCATAGGAATCAAACGAGACAAAAAATGGAGAGAATTGTGGCGGAGTTAGACTTTTGTTTTGAAAACTGGCTACATATACTGTTGCAAGAGATGCAACAATGACTGCTACAATTATTGAAAGATAGAGAGTTTTCATTTTTGATACGTACTGGACTTGTATGGTTTAAAAAAGTGGCGCAGATTTTTTCGGGTCAGGCTTGCTGACTCTGCAAAATATGCTAATCATTCAACCTTCAAACTTTAAAAAAGTGGCGCATATTTTCATCATGCTTCATTCTAGTTATACAAGAT